>JAOTYQ010000134.1 GCA_029861725.1 Acidimicrobiia bacterium
ACGTCGGTCCGATGATCGTCGAAGGCGGGATCGTCGACCGCTCCTCGTCGACGGCTTCGGAGGTCAACGACTGAAGCTGCTCTGCCTGGGGCCCGTTGGGGTTGCTCGCTCCCTCGGTGGCCGCTCCCGCCTCACGAGGATCGACGGGTGACGAAACGTCGTCGATCAACGGGCCGAACGCCGACAGCCGGTCGCCCTCGGCTGCCCGCAACGGATCGGCCGGCGAGTCGACCCTGGCCACGTAAGCCAAGCCGACGGTCCCAGCGACGACGATCGCGCAGATGCCGAACAGCTGCCGCCGATAGCGATCGGCGAGGTCGAGCGCTCTCGCCACGATCGGGATCGTGGGCTCCGGGCGGACCTGAACGGTCGGTTCCGGGAGGAACGGCGGGTCGACATCGCCGAGGTGTCGCCTCGTTTCCTCACTGAGCACCACGGTGGTAGACGCTACCTGCACCAGTGGTCCCGACCGTCTGATCCACGTTACCCAGGAGCCCCGAGCCTGTGGGTGACGAGGTGGACAACGGTGGACAAACGGTGGACAAACGGTGGATGGACACGCGGTTTCTGGGGACTGTCGAGAAATTCTGAGGACAACCCTGGGGATTTCGAAAAACCTCTTGACCAGGAGAAATGCAGGGAACAGGATGCTCCTACCCAGTCGACGACGGCAACGGAACGACAGCGGGGAACGGAGCAGGAGCTGCGGGAAACCGGAGTGATAGCACCAGGATCCGCAGGAGTGATGTTGCCGGGATCGCTGGGCTTAGATGAGAAATCTGCGGGTCTCACCCCGGGTTCGTGCCAGACAAGGTGAAGTCGACATCACCAACTCCGGCACGCTGACCGGCAAGCGAGCTTGGGGGGAGCCCTCTCCACGGAAGGGCCGCATGCAAATCTGACCGTGGGGAAAACCGAAACCGCCCGCCGGGTTGCTCCGACGGGCAGTTGGCAAAGTATCTATCAAGAAGATAGCGCTATCGAGATCGATACTGGTGGATTTCCTATCTATATCGAGACGTCCTCTCGGGTCTGGTCGGTGCAAGCCGACCGACCAGGGAGGGCGTCTCACCTTTTCCTCCCCCCTTGCACCCTTCCTGCCCGAGGTCGGATCCGACGGTGATCCGTCAGCCGCAGCAGCGGCCCAGGCCTCGGGCAGGAAGGGTTTCCGTCGCCCGGCCACCCCCGACGACGGACGGAATACCGGATCGGCCGTGACGGGTTCTGTGACCATGAACCGAGCGACGCCGCACGAGGCGGTACACGCCGGGTGGCTCGCAAGGTGCCTCGGCAACTCGGCGGCGCCGCCCCTCACCGACGACGACCTCGCTGCCCTCGTCGACGTCAGCCGGTTCACGACCGTGGCGGCCGGGGAGTTGCTGTTCGTCCGCAACGACCCGGTCGCCGAAGTCTTCGTCGTCGAGACGGGCAAGGTCGCATTGACCAGACCTGCCGCCGGAAGGTCCCCAGTGCTGCAGGTCCTCCACCCCGGCGACGTCTTCGGCGACGTCGGCCTCTTCCTCGGCCGGTCGGCGCCCGTCGACGCCCTCGTCCTCGAAGATGCCGAGCTCCTCGTCCTCGATGGAGCCGATCTCGTCCGCCTCGTCTCCACCAGACCGGCGATCGCGCTGCGGTGGATGGTATCGATGGCGCGACGACTCGCCGACAGCCAGGACCGCCTCGAGGAGCTGCTGGCGGGGCCGCTCGACACTCAGCTGGCCCTCTTGCTCGACCACGCTGCCGACCGTGACGGCTCGGTCGCCGCCAGCCAGGAGCTCCTCGCCCGACTGCTCGGCGCCCGCCGACCGAGCGTCAACCGCAGCCTCGCCAACCTGGAACGGCTCGGCCTCATCGAGAAGACCTACCGCCGGATCCGGGTCGTCGACGCCGAACGGCTCCGGGCCCTCGCCGAGTAGTCGGCGGGCCGCCGTTCGAGGACCCGCCGGTGAACTGTCACTTGTCTGACAGTTCGGAACGGCACAGGACGCCGACTCGGTTGCCAACCAGAGCGCACGACCCGGACGAGCCGGGTTCGGCAATGGAGGACACCGACATGAGCAACGAGGACCAGCAGCAGGCCAGCGGAGGGGACGAGGCGCCGGGTACCGCCGAAGTCGACGTGATCGTCATCGGGTTGGGTCCTGCCGGTGAGACCGTCGGCGGCAACCTCGCCGAGGCAGGCCTGAAGGTTGTCGGCATCGAAGGGAGTCTCGTCGGGGGCGAGTGCCCCTACTGGGGCTGCGTCCCGTCGAAGATGATGATCCGAGCCGCCAACCTGCTCGCCGAGACCCGCCGCGTCGGCGACCTCGCCGGATCGGCCGCCGCGATGCCCGACTGGGCCCCGGTGGCGCAGCGAATCCGCGATCAGGCCACCGACAACTGGGACGACACCGTTGCCGTCGACCGGTTCGTCGGCAAAGGAGGCATCTTCGTCCGTGGCTACGCCAAGATCACCGGCGCCGGGACGGTCGAGGTCGACGGCGACCGGTTCGTCGCTACCCGCGGGATCGTCGTCGCCACCGGCACCCTCGCCGCGGTACCCCCCATTCCCGGCCTGGCCGATACCCCGTTCTGGACGAACCACGACGCCATCGAGGCCAAGGAGCTGCCGTCGTCTCTCGTCGTCCTCGGCGGTGGCTCGGTCGGCACGGAGCTGGCCCAGGTAATGGCCCGGTTCGGTGTGCAGGTGTCGATCGTGGAGGGCCTCGACCGGCTGCTGCCCCGGGAGGAGCCCGAGGTAGGAGAAGTCCTCGCCGACGTGTTCATGGCGGAGGGCATCGACGTCCACACCGGCACCTTCGCCGAGCGGGTCGCTTACGGTCCCGGACCGGACGGCACCGACCTGTTCACCGTCACCCTCCCCGACGGGACCGGGGTCACCGGCGAGCGGCTCCTGGTGGCCACCGGCCGCCGCACCTTCCTGAAAGAGCTCGGCATAGCCGCCCTTGGCGTCGACGACGATGCTCCCTACCTCGAGGTCGACGGCCACCAGCGGGTCACCGACGGGCTCTGGGCGGTCGGCGACATCGCGGGGGCCGGCCTGCTCACCCACCTCGCCACCCGGCAAGCAGCCGTCGCCGCCGACGACATCCTCGGACGCGACGTCACCCCCCTCAACCTCGATGCCCTCTCGATGGTGACGTTCACCGATCCCGAGGTCGGCTCGGTCGGGCTCACCGAGGCCGAGGCCCACCAGCGAGGCCTCTCGGTCGCGACCGGGTTCAAACCGGTCGGTCACACCGCCCGAGGGTGGCTCCACGCCACCGGCAACGAAGGCTTCGTGAAGCTGGTGGTCGACACCGACGACGACGTGCTCGTCGGTGCGACCTCAGTTGGTCCCGTGGGCGGCGAGGTGCTCGGGCTGTTGGCCCTCGCCGTCCACGCCAAGATCCCCGTCGCGACCCTCCGCTCGATGATCTACGCCTACCCGACGTTCCACAAGGGCGTCGAGGACGCGCTGAACGAGCTGGGCTGAGCCCAGGCGCTCAGCCCAACCAGGCCCTTTGCTACCCGCCGATAGCTTCTGATGAAGAGGGCTTATACTACAAGGTGTCGGCTGCCGCAAGGTTCTCGCACGAGGCAGCCGAGTCTCCCTGGTACCACGGGCGACAGTCGCCCTGGTGCCCGGGTTGCGGTTCCCTCCCCGCACCCGGGCACTGGGGTTCACAACGGGCCCCCAGTCCGATGCGGAGCCGGAACGGCGACGCCTTGCCCGAACGAGACGTCGCCACGTCTGGTTTCCGCTAGGTTCGCAGCCGACAGCAGTGAGCGACCGAGGAGACCAGCCATGGCAGGGAAGTTCGAGCTTTTCGAGGACAAGGCCGGGAAGTACCGATTCCGGCTCAAGGCTGGCAACGGTGAGATCATCGCCGTCGGCGAAGCCTACGAGAGCAAGGCGGCAGCCAAGAAGGGCATCCAGTCGGTGATCCGCAACGCGGCCGACGCCAAGGTCGTCGACCAGACCTGACCCGGTCACCTGGAGCAGGGTCACACCGAGCACGGCAAACCCGATGGCAGACCGCTGGTGACGCGAACCACCCATACCCAGGCGGTCATCAGTCCCTGACGGGACATCGGTCACTCGAACAGAAGGGCGGCGTCCTCGAAGTCGACCAGCCACGTGCGACCGCCACCCCGGGAGTAGTACGAGCTCCAGCCGAGCAACTCCCGAGCCCGGGTCGGCAACTCCATCGCCAGCGCCCGCTCGACCATCAGCGGGCTCGCCTCCTCCGGTCGGAGCCAACCGACGACGAAGCTGACGTGCAGGCCGTAGCGCCACTCCGCTGAGGCGTTGTGACCGGCCCCGTGGAGCACCTTCCCCGTGTAGATCAAGCCGCTCCCCGCCGGCATCACGGCGTACGCCGGATCGTCGAGGTCGACACCGTCGTCCGAACGGCTGGCGGCGGCATCGACGAGGTGCGAGCCGGGATACACGATCGTTGCGCCGTTCTCGATCGTGAAGTCGGACAAGGCGAACATGGCGCTGATCGTCAGCTCAACGCCGGGGCGGCGGGCTTCCGGCCAGTTGCCTTCGTCGCGGTGGAGGACTTGCGCCGGCTCCCCGGGCCCGATCGCCATGACCTGGCCGGTGTTCAGCCAGTAGTCGCTCCCATGCGGGAGCAGCAAGGCATCGGCCGTGGCCAGCAGCAGCGGCTGGAGGAGGGCGTGATCGACGAAAGCCCGGCTCCGAACGGCGAGCCCGGTGAACCGCTTGGTCGCCGCACCGTGGAAGACCTGCCACTTGGGGTCGGGATCGCGAGAGCCGGAAGCGGTAGCAGCGAGCGCCGGCCCGAGCTCCTCCACGATCGCCGTCACGGCGTCGGCGGGGAGCATGCCGGCGACGATCGCCCCACCGTCGCGTTCGAGGGCGGCGATGACAGCGGTCGCGTCGTCGTCGCTGGAGAAGTGCGAGAGCTGCGCCATGTCCCCAGCTTCGCCGAGCGTGCGAAGGCCGACAAGCACGGCGACCGACCGGCCCGTGTGACCGACGACCCGATCCGCCTGGTCACGTGCCGGCAGGAGGTCACCGGTAGGGTGAGCCGACATGGAGTCCTACGACCTGGTCGTGATCGGGGCCGGGCCGGCTGGGGCGGCAACCGCGATCGAGGCGGCCCGATCCGGGGCGAGCGTGGTCGTGTTCGAGCGGGCCCCCTACGGTCGGGACAAGGTCTGTGGCGACGGGCTCACTCCTCGGGCCGTCGGGGCGCTCCAGGAGCTCGGCATCGACCTCACCGACGCGCACCGAATCGACGGCCTCCGCATGATCGCCGGGAAGAAGGTGCGGGAGCTCCCCTGGCCGGACACGGCACGGTTTCCCGCCCACGGTGCCGTGTGGCCGCGGCGCCTGCTCGACGCCAGCTTGATGGACGCCGCCGTCGAGGCCGGAGCGAAGGTCGTCTGGGAGACCGAAGCCCTCCCCCTGTTCGATGGCGACCGGGTCGTCGGGGTTCGGGCCGGCGAGAAGGAGGTTGCCGCCGAGCTGGTCGTGGTCGCCACCGGCGCCCCCGGGCAGGTCGCGAGGATGCTCGCCGCCGAACGAAATCCCGACGAGCCGTTCGGGCTCGCGATCCGGACCTACGCCGAGTCGTCCCGCCACGCCGATCGCCACCTCGAGGCGTGCCTGACCCTCCGGGACCGCCACGGCACCCCGGTTCCGGGGTACGGCTGGATGTTCCCGGCCGGCGATGGCACGGTCAACATCGGCGTCGGGGCGCTGTCGACGATGAAGAACTTCAAGCGCCTCAACTTGAACACCCTGCTCGACAGCTACCGTGGCTTGGTCGAGTCGGACTGGGAGCTCGGACCGAACCTGGAGCGCCCTCGGGCCTGGCGGCTCCCGATGAGCACCCTTCGCCGCCACGGACCGGGCTGGGTCGCGATCGGCGACGCCGCCGGGCTCGTCAATCCGATGAACGGGGAAGGGATCGACTACGGACTCGAATCGGGCATGCTGGCGGCCCGCTTGTTCGTCGCCGACCCGACGACGGTCGCCGAGACCTACGACCTGTGCGTCGGCGAGCGCTTCGACGGGTTCCTCCGCACAGGGCGCCGGTTCTCGTTCCTCATCGGCCATCCACTGATCCTCCGAGCCGGGCTGCGGCTGGCGGTCGGGACCGAAGCGATCGCCAACATCACCTTGCAGGTGATGGGCAACTTGGTGGACTCGGAAACACCCGGAACGTCTGGCAGAGTGCTTACCATTGCTGATAGAGCTTTAGCGGTCGCCGACCCCCTCCTACGCCGAACTCGGGCTGCGTCCTGAGAACGGCCGGCGATCGCGCCGGCTAACCCCCGGTAGTCTCGTCAGCCCGACCTCCCGAACGCCCACCACGCCCTTGAGTCACAACATCTTCGAGCTCTTCGCTCAGCGGTTCGCCCCCCACCACGACACGCCGTTCCTCAGCACGCCCGGCGAGCCGTCCTACACCTACGCCGACATCGACCGCCGCAGCGCCACGATCGCGGCCGTGCTGGCCGAGGACGGCCTTAGGCCGGGCGACCGGGTCGTCGCCCAGATCGAGAAGTCGGCCGATGCGGTCGCCCTGTACTGGGCATGCCTCCGGGCCGGCCTCGTCTACGTGCCCCTGAACACGGCCTACACCGCCGAGGAGGTCGGCTACTTCATCGGCGACGCCGAAGCCACCGCCTTCGTGTTCTCGCCGGGCAAGGCAGCCAAGCTGCAGCCCATCGGCGACATCGCCGGCGTCGAGCGGATGTACACGCTCGGCACCAGGGCCAACGGCACGCTCGCCGAGGCGGCCGCCCAGGTTGCCCCTCGCACGACCGTACTGGCCTGCGAGCCGGAAGACGTCGCGTGCATGCTCTACACCTCGGGCACCACCGGCCGCTCCAAAGGAGCGATGCTGACCCATGCCAACCTGGCCAGCAACGGGCTGGCACTGCATGCGATCTGGCGGTTCCAGGACGGCGACGTGCTCCTGCACCCGCTGCCGATCTTCCACGTCCACGGCCTGTTCGTCGCGCTGCACTGCGCAATCCTCAACGCCTCCAACGTGATCTTCCTGTCGAAGTTCGACGTCGACGACGTGCGGGGCTACCTGCCGTCGGCCACCGTGATGATGGGGGTGCCGACCTACTACTCGCGTTTGCTGGCCGACCCGGATTTCGGTGCCGACGACTGCGCCACGATCCGTATGTTCACGAGCGGCTCCGCTCCGTTGGCCCCGTCGGTGTTCCGCGAGTTCACCCTCCGCACCGGCCACACGATCTGCGAGCGCTACGGCATGACCGAATGCGGCATCATCACCTCGAACCCACCGGAGGGCCAGCGCATCGCCGGGACGGTCGGTTACCCGCTGCCCAAGGTCGAGGTCCGGGTCTGCGACGACGACGACGAGCCCGTCGAGGCCGATGAGATCGGCGGGGTCCAAGTGAAGGGACCCAACGTCTTCCCCGGTTACTGGCAGCTCCCGGACAAGACCACCGAGCTGATGACCGACGACGGGTTCTTCCGCACCGGCGATATCGGCTCGGCAGCGTCCGACGGACGGCTCACGATCGTGGGCCGCAACAGCGACATGATCATCTCCGGCGGCTACAACGTGTACCCGAAGGAGGTCGAGATCCAGCTCGAAGAGGTCGACGGCGTCGTCGAGACCGCCGTTGTCGGCCTCCCCCACCCCGACTTCGGCGAAGGGGTGGCGGCGTTTGTCGTGGCCAAGCCCGACGTCACCGAGGCCGACCTGCGGGATGCGATCGCCGACCGGCTGGCCAAGTTCAAGCAACCAAAGGCGTACATCTTCGTCGACGACCTGCCCCGCAACGCGATGGGCAAGGTCCAGAAGGCGGCGCTTCGGGCCGACCACAGCGAGGCGTTCGCCCTCCTCGACCTGTAGCCGAGGGCCGGGCGCTCCGCGCCGGGGCTTGTCGGTCGATGACCGCCCGTTCGACAATGGTGACGAGTCGAACCGAAGGGGACCACCATGGGCCACGACCTCGTCATCCGCAATGGGCTGATCATCGACGGCACCGGGGCCGAGGCCTACGAGGGCGATCTCGCCGTCGATGGAGACACGATCAGCGCGGTCGGTGACGTCGCCGGAGCCGGGACCAGCGAGATCGACGCCGACGGCCACGCCGTCACCCCCGGTTTCGTCGACCTCCATACCCACTTCGACGCCCAGGCCGGCTGGGATCCGCTGCTCACCCCGGTGTCGTGGCACGGGGTGACCACCGCCCTGTTCGGCAACTGCGGGGTCACGTTCGCCCCCTGCAAGCCGGAGGACCGCGACTTCCTGGCCAACATGATGGAGACCGTCGAGGACATCCCCCGCGAGGCGATCCTCGGTGGCCTCCCGTGGGACTGGGAGAGCTACGGCGAGTACCTCGACTCGGTCGAGAAGCTCGAACCGGCCATCAACGTCGCCGGGCTGGTCGGCCACTGCGCCTCCCGCTTCTACGTGATGGGCGAGCGCTCCATCGACGACGATCCGACGCCGGCCGAGATCGAGCAGATCGCCGCCCTGATCGGCCGCTCGGTAGCCGAGGGCGCAGTCGGGTTCTCCACCAACCGGCTACCCGGCCACGTGCTGCCCGATGGTCGCTCCATCCCCGGCACGTTCGCCAAGCCCGAGGAGCTGTTGGCGATCTCGAAGGCGGTCGGAGAGAACGGAGGCTTCCTCCAGAGCGTGCTCGACTATCGGAACCTCGAGCCGGAGATGGACCTCCTCGGCCGGCAGGTCCGGGCTGCAGGCACCCGCCTGCTGTTCAGCGCACCGTACATGCCCGCCGCCGACCCGACCGACGCCGGCGACCACGGCTACCGGCAGGCCATGGCCGACATCAGAGCCGAGGGCCTGGACGTGAGCGGCATCACCCTCCCCCGCAGCGGCGGCTTCCTGTCGGGGTTGCGGACCGGCATCCTGTTCCGCGTCGCCGCCTTCGACGAGCTGGCGGCGATGGACATCGACGCCCGCTTGGCCGCCATCCGAGACCCTGCGTTCCGGTCGGCGCTCGTCGCCGCTGCCAAGGCCGACCCGACCATCGAGGCGATCAGCCGGAGCTACTTCTGGCTCGGCGACGGCGACCGACCCCACTACACCAGAGCCGACGACGAGAGCCTGTTCGACCTCGCCTCGGCGGCTGGCGAGCACCCGGTCGAGACCTGGCTGCGGTTCATGGATGCCAGCGACGGCTACGCGATGTTCCATGCCCGATTCTTCAACCAGGATCTCGACATCCTCGAGCAATTCCTCGCCGAGGACTGGGTCATGCCCGGCATCGGTGACGCTGGGGCACACGTCAGCCAGATCATGGACTCCGGGTGGGCCACATTCCACCTCGCCCACTGGTACCGCGACAAGGGCGTCTTCACCCTGCCCGCGGCGGTGGCCGGACTGACGAGCCGACCGGCCAGGGTGCTCGGGTTCGACGACCGGGGGACGCTGGCGGTCGGCAACCGGGCCGACATCAACGTGATCGACGTCGATCGCGTTGCCGAGCGGCAGCCCGAGCTGGTCAACGACTTCCCCGGTGGAGCCCCCCGGCTCATCCAACGGGCGGTCGGCTACCTGGCAACGATCTGCAACGGCCGGATCATCCTCCGCGACGACGAGCTGACCGGCGCCAGGGCAGGGCGGGTGCTGCGCAACCCGACCCCCAAGACCCGCTAGCGGCCGGCGGGACGGAACCCGCCGCCTGGAGTTCGACCTCCGATCGACGCTGGTCGCGCAGGCGGGTGCACCCTCGGGCCTCCTCTGCCAAGATGAGCGGATGGCTGGGCTCGATCCAAACGAATTCAATGTCGTGATGCTCATCTTCCGTGTGCTGTTCGGCCTGACGTTCGCGGCTCACGGCTATGCCAAGATGTTCCGGGGCGGCAGGATCGAGGGCACGGCCGGCTGGTTCGACAGCATGGGCATGAAGCCCGGTCGAGTCCACGCCCTGCTGGCCAGCCTCACCGAGATGGGTTCTGGGGTGCTGCTGGCGTTGGGCTTTCTGACCCCTCTGGCGGCAGCCGGGATCATCGGCGTCATGGTGGTCGCCGGATGGACCGTCCATCGCAGCAGCGGCTTCTTCATCGTGTCCAACGGATGGGAGTACACCTTCATCGTCGGCCTGACGGCATTCGTCATCGCCGGGCTCGGACCGGGCGACTGGTCGATCGACGAGCAGCTCGGCATCGCCGCCGACCTCAACGGCTTCGTTGGCATGGCCATCGCCGCCATCCTCGGGATCGGGGCCGGGATCACCCAGATCGCCTTGTTCTATCGGCCGGCCCCCTCGACCGCCGATGTCTGAGGACTCCTACGACAACGCGGCCGACACCGAGCTCCGTCGGTACCTGCACATCGCGGCCCACCCCGATGATCTCGACTTCGGGGTCGCCGGCACGACGGCGCTGCTCACCGCAGCCGGGAACGACGTCATCTACTGCCTGGTGACCGACGGCGAAGCTGGCGGCTTCGACAACACGATCAGCCGTGATCGGATGGCGGAGATCCGACGTGAAGAGCAGACTGCGGCGGCCAAGGTGGTCGGGGTCAGCGAGCTGCACTTCCTCGGCTTCCCCGACGGTGCGGTCGTCGCCGGGCTGGAGCTCCGGAAGGCGATCACCCGGGTGATTCGGTCGGTCCAGCCACACGTGGTGGTGACCCAGTCGCCGCAGCGGAACCTCGTCAGGACCTACGGCAGCCATCCCGATCACCGGGCCACCGGCGAGTCGACGCTCGACGCCGTGTACCCCGACTCCCGCAACGAGTTCGCCTTTCCCGAGCTGCTGGCCGACGAGGGCCTGAAGCCGCACACGGTCGGCGAGGTATGGCTCGTCGGCGGGCCCGAACCCGACCACTTCGTCGACATCACCGACGTCATCGATCGCAAGATCGAAGCTCTCCTGTGCCACCACAGCCAGATGCGCAGCCCCGACCGGATGCCGGAGCTGCTGCGCAGGTGGGCCGCCGAGCAGGGCACCCGGGCGGGTCTGGCCGAGGGTCGCATGGCGGAGGGCTTCCGCCAAGTGCCAACCGCCTAGGAGCGGCCGCCACCGAACCACTCACGATCGGCGACCCGCCGGCCGATGTGATCACGGATACCCGCCAGCTGTGAGGTCGGTGATGAGGTTCGTGATGTCACGAAAGAGCTTTGGGTTGCTGATCACCGCCGTCGCGCTGGCCGTCGGGGCTGCTGGGTCGGCGGTACTCGTGTCGACCCGGCCCTCCAGCGCCGAGCTGGTCGGCGTGCAGAGGACCTCGTGGGGCCTTGCCACCAGCGGCACCTCTCGAGCGGTCGCCAACTTCGATGCCCTCGGCTGGGCGGTCGAGGAGGTCGGCGGCGTCGTCTTCGCCGGCGGCAACTTCCTCGACGTGACCAACGGCGCCCAGACCGAGCGGCAGCCCTACCTCGCCGCGTTCGCCGCCTCGACCGGCGCCTGGCTGTCGACCTTCGCACCGGATGTCGGAGGGCCCGTCCTCGCCCTCGAAGCCGCTCCCGACGGCGGGCTGTTCGTCGGCGGCGAGATGGACGAGTGGAACGGACAGACGATCGGCGCCCTGGCCAAGATCGATCCGACCACCGGTGAGCTGTGGCCCGGCTGGAACACCCGGGCCTACGGCGGCACGTCCGTCATCCGGGATCTCAACCTCGGGCCCGAC
>JAOTYQ010000135.1 GCA_029861725.1 Acidimicrobiia bacterium
GCACCGGCCGCCCCGCTGTCGCTCCTCGACCCGATGCTGCAGCCGCCGGCCGCCGAGCGCGTCGACGGCGTCTTCGGGATCGATGGTCCCCGGCTCCGGAGGCTGGGTGGGTTCGTGGCGCTCGAGGAGATGGTGTTCACGAGCGCCTCGGCCCTCGACGGCCGCGACCGCGTTGCCCTCCTCGCCGGCGGGGCCTGGACCGAAGCCGATGTCATCGGCGCCGATCCGATCACCGATGTAGCAGTCCTCGCCATCGCCGATGGGAGCATCGCCACGACTGCGCCCGCCCCCGATGAGATCGGGGCCGTGCCGATCGCCCCCCCGGTGCCTGGCATCAGGGTGGCGCTGGCCATGCCCGGCACTATCGACCCGGCCCTGGCGACCGGCGCCGTGATAGGTGCAGACCTGCGAGCGACGACCCCCACCGGGTCCGAGGTCTACGGAGCACTGCGGACCTCGGTCGGTCGGCGGCCGGGCGCACCGGGATCGGCCTTGCGCACCGAGGACACCGGCGGGGTGGTCGGCTTCGTGATCGACTCGAGCGGGTACCTCCTCTCGGCGATCCCGATCGAGCGGGTCCTCGAGATCGGGCGGGCGTTTCTCGAGTGGGGGCTTCCGGCGATCGAGTGGTTGGGCATCGAGGCCACCACCGCGGACGAAGGAGGTGTCGTCGTGACCGATGTGGTCGCTGGCGGGCCGGCGATGGACGCCGGTGCAGTGACCGGCGATGGGATCCTGGCCCTCGACGGTGTCCTGGTTGAGAACCTGGACCACCTGGTCTACCTGATCAGGATGGCCGGTGTCGGCACCGTCGTCACCCTCGACCTCCTTCGTGACGGGCAGCAGCTCACGCTCGAGGCGACGATCGGGTCACGGTCCGGCAGCTGAGCCCGTTGGGGGGCTAGGCCCGCTGGTCGTCAGCGCGCCCTGAACAGGCGCCTCGCTACGAGGCCGGCCGCCCCCATCACCCCGACCGTGGCGGCGCCAACCGCCCCGAGGGCCAGCTCCTGGCGACGGCGCAGCGCGAAGGTTCGCCACACCGGCGCCGGGTTGCCGGCCACGAACGCCTCTTCGTTGGTGAACGCGGGGCACCATCCGGCGGCGCGGAGCCGATCGTTGGCAACGACCCAAGGATGGCTGACATGGGCGTCCAAGCCGACTTCGGCTCGCCGCCGACCGAGGGCTGCCCGCATGCGCCCCATCACCGGGTCGAGTGGTTCGGGCCAATGGAGCTCGGCCTCGGTCAACAGGTCGCGGAACACCTCGGGACCGATCCAGCCGTCGGGGGCGACGTTGTAGATCGATGCCATGGCTCGAGTGGCGACCAGCGATACGGCCGAGGCCAGATCGTCGTGGTGGAGGAACTGCACAGGAGGGTCGACTTGCTCCGGACGGAGCGAGGTCGCTGACCGGAGGGCACCGGCGATGTAGCTGACCCCTCGCTCCGAGAGCGTCGTCGTGGGGCGGAGGATGGCCAAATCGGACGAAGTCTGATCGGCCCAGCGCTCGGCCAGCTCCTCCAGTCGAGTCTTCGTCACCGCATAGGCGAGCTCGGGGACGGGTCGCCGCTGGTGGCGCTCGGTAAGCGGCACCGGATTGTCGGCGTAGGCGCCGTAGACGAGCGCCGAGCTGAGCAACACGACGTGACGGCACCCCGCCCGCTCGGTTGCGTCGAGCACTCGCTGCAGCGTCGTCGTCGCCACGAGCTCGTCGGACCGCCGTCCTGGGTCTTCGGCGAGGTGGACGACGGTCCGACAGCCCTCGAGCACGTCGGCCACATCCGCCTCCGCCACGTCGATCCTGTGGGTCTCGACGCTCGGGCCGCCCGCCATCGCCAACCGGTCGAGCGCCTTGACCGATTCCACGTCCGGTTCGGCGCTGAGGAGGGCGACGACTCGCCGACCGACCGAGCCGGCCGCCCCGGTGACCGCAATCGTCGTCACTGCTCTACGATGCCCTTGTGAGCAGTGGTGAGTCCTCCGGAGACATGCCGTTCTTCGATCTTGGCGGTCTGCTGGGTGGTGTCGGTTCGGATCCGTGGGCGATGGCCGCCCGGCTCGCGGTGACGATCGCCACCGACGGCGGCAGCGAAGGCAACCTCGACCCGCTGCTCCGCATCCAGGTCGAGGAACTGGCGCGGGTAGCGGAACTTCATGTCGCCCAAGCTACGGGCATCGTTCTGCCGTCCAACACCTCGGTCGAAGCCGTGAGTCGAGGCACGTGGACCGAGCAGAGCCTCGACGCCTATCGGCCCTTCTTCGAGCGGTTCGGCGATGCGATGGCCTCGGCGATGGAGGCAGAGCTGGCTGCCGCCGGCGACGGCGGCGACCTCGAAGCCGATCCGCTGGGGGCACTGCTCGGTCAGGTCTTCACGTCGCTCGGGCCGATGTTGGTCGCCGCCAGCGCCGGGTCGATGCTGGGCCACCTCGGGCAGCGAGCCCTCGGCCAGTACGACCTGCCGATTCCGAGGAGTAGCGCCAAGGTTCTCGTCGTCCCGGTCGCGATCGACGAGATGGCGGCCGACTGGGGAGTTCCCGTCGATGACCTGCGCCTGTGGGTGCTGGTGCACGAGCTCACGGCTCACGCCGTGTTGTCGACGCCGCATGTAGGCAAGCGGGTCGAGGCCCTGTTGATCGACTTCGCCTCGGCCTTCCGCCCCAACGTCGAAATGATCACCGAGCAGTTCTCGTCGATGGGAGGGCTGACCGACCTGTCGCAGTTGCAGGAGATCAGCGAATCGATGAACGACCCCGACACGCTGCTGTCGATGATGCGGTCACCGGCCCACGACCTGCTCGTACCCCAGTTCGACGCGCTCGTCGCCACCATCCTCGGCTTCGTCGGCCACACCGTCGACGCGATCTGTCGTCCGCTCGTGACCGAAAACGACCGGATCCGGGACCGGTTCCGGCAGCGCTGGGTCGATGTCACCCCCGCCGATCGGTTCATGGAACGGCTGCTCGGTCTCGAGGTCACCGAGGGCACGCTCGGCCGAGGCGACCGGTTCATCGCCGGGATCGTCGAGCGAGTCGGTGACGCCGGGCTGGAGCGGCTCTGGGCCGACGAGCTCGACCTGCCGACGGCGGCCGAGGTCGATGCCCCAGGGCTGTGGTTGGCAAGGATCGGTCTCGAAGGCGATCTCGGCGAGGTAGCGACGGAGATCCCCGACGACCTGTCCGGCCTCGACGACGCTTCCTGATCGGTCGTCGAGGGTTCGCTCAACGTTGGACCTCGCCGCTGGCGTCGCCCCCATCACCCAAGGGGAGTGGCGGCTGACCGGCGCCCCGCTGCCCCTGACCGTTGCCTGACGGATCGTCCGGGGTGGCCGGCCCGGCAGCCGATGGCTCAGCGGCACGGCCGGAGCGCCGAATCGGCACCCTGGCCCAGATGCGGTGGGTCATGGTCTCGTGGGCGAGGGCCCTGGGGTCGGGCCGTCGCCCGAACCAATACGACACGCCGACGAACATCGCCGACACGGTCACCAGCAGATATCCCACTCGGGCCGGCACCGGCAGCACCGACGGCAGGAGGGCACCGACGACCCAGAACAGCTGGAAGCGGCTCTCGAACCTACTGAACGTTCGGCCGAGGTTGGCGTCCGGGGCGTCGCGTTGGACGATGGCGTCGAAGGACTGCTTGCCTCCGGTGCCGGCCAACGCCACCGCGAAGCCGGCCAGGAACGCTCCAGCGGCGCCGGTCGCCAGCGCCGCGAGTCCGCAGAGTGCAGCCAGGGCGATGAGCGCCATGGCCAGGATCCGCTCTTCGGTGAACGACGCCCGCAGCCGCGGAACGCCGAGTGATCCGGAGAGGCCACCGAGGCCGACGCCGATCAAGGCGACACCGAAGTGCCACGCCGGCGCGCCGCCGACGGCCAGGTCGAGCTGCTCGAAGCCGAGGCCTTCACGAACCCGGTGCCCGATCTGGACCCCGGGCGCTGTCGGTCCTGGATCGATGCCGCCCCGGAGGGCGAACGCGAGCAACAGGGTGATGAAGCCGGCCACGCCTCGTAGGTAGCCCATGGCGGTCGCGGCTAACACGATCCCGGCGCTCCGCAGCTCCGCCTTCTCGATGGGCTCCGGAGGTCGGGGCGCAACCCTCACCGCCGGTATCTGGGTACCGACGATCGCGGCGACGACGAAGACGATGGCGCCCAGACCGAGAACGACACCGGAGCCCCCGTACCGGAGGAGGAGCACAGCGGGGATGCCGGCGGCGGCGCTCGAGAAGCCGGCGAGCAGCGAGAGGCGGGCGTTCGATCTGACGAGGGCCTCCTGGTTCTTCACCATCGACGGGACGAGCGCGCTCTTGGCCACGGCGTAGGTCTTGGCCATGACGAGCATCGCGAACGCCAGCGGGAACAGCACCGGGCCCTGTACGTAGCGGACCAGGGCAAGCATCAGGCCGGCTCGGACCACCGCCGAGCCGATGATCATGTAGCGGTGACCACCGGTCAGCCGATCCATCAGCGGCCCGAGGAACGGCGCAACCACGGCGAAGGGGGCGATGGTCAGAACGAGGTAGGCGGCAACCTTCCAGCGGGCGTCGTTGGGGTCGACGTTGAAGAACAGCGAATCGGCCAGGGCCACGGCCAGGAGGGCATCGCCGGCGACCGAGAACGCATGCGTCCGGGCGAGCCGGGTGAATGGGGCGACGACGAACGCTTCCGCTCCTCTCTGCCTAGCCGCACGCGTCCGGGTTCCCATGTGTCGATGGTAATCACCGCGGGTGGCCGCACACCCAGGCGGCCTGAGGGGCCGTCAGCTCTTGGTGAACGAGATTCGACCCGACGTGTTCGTCGGGCCGCCTCAGCCGTCGTCGAGCCGCAGGTCGTCCAGCAGGGCGCGGTCGTGGGAGTAGGTCAGAAGCTCGGCGGCTTCGCCGGGCGGCATCCACCGAATCTCGTCGACCTCGTCGTTGGGTTCGAAGTCACCCGCGGTGAGGCGGAGCAGCCAGTAACGGACGACCTTCGACCGACCGTTGACCTCGTAGCTTGCCGCTGGGAGCTCTGGCCCGACCTCGCCTCGATACCCGGTCTCTTCGGCGACCTCGCGCAATGCGCATTCCAGGTCGGACTCTCCGGGATCGCGCTTGCCTTTCGGAAACGACCAGTCGCCGTGGTGCGGCCGGTGTACGACGAGCACCTCGGGTCCTTGGTCTCCGGTTCGATAGACGAGGCAACCGGCGGCCCGAATCGGCTCCTCGCCGACGACCGGATTGTCGTCGAGCTCGGGCTCGCTCCGGGCCACCCTGGCTGCAGCCAGGATCTCGAACTCGTTGTGGGAGTCGAACGTGCCGCCAAGCCTTCGGTAGTTGCCGTCGGAGTCGGGCTCCCAGGCGAGCGCGGTGTCGGCCAGATTGATCTCGAGCGCCTCCCAGAGCCGGGCCTGCGAGGCTGGATCATCGACGCGGAGCATCACCTCCACCCGGCGATCGAGGTTGCGAGGCATCAGGTCGGCCGAGCCGATGAAGAACAGCGGCTCCTCGGGCCCGGCGCCGTTGGCGAAGTAGTAGATGCGGCTGTGCTCCAGGTAGCGGCCGACGATGCTCCGCACCCTGATGTTGTCCGACAGACCCGGCACCCCGGCCCGGAGGCAGCAGATCCCCCGAACGATCAGATCGATCTGCACCCCGGCCTGGGAGGCAACGTAGAGCCGGTCGATCAGCTTGGCGTCGACGAGGCTGTTCATCTTCATGACGATGCGACCCGGGCTGGCGGCCGGATCGTCGGCGGCCCGGGTCATCATGTCGATCTCCCCATCGATCAGTTTCTCGATAGGGCGGCGCAGCGAGTGGGGGGCGACCAGGAGCCGCTCGTAGCGGACCTGGCGACCGTAGCCGGTCAGGAAGTTGAAGAGCTGGCTGAGATCGGCCCCGACGGCAGGGTCGGCGGTGAGGATGCCGAAGTCCTCGTAGAGCCGCGCCGTCTTCGAGTTGTAGTTTCCCGTGCCGACGTGGCAGTAGCGCCGGACCCCGTCCGGTTCGTCGCGCACGACGAGTGCGGTCTTCGTGTGGATCTTCAACCCGGCGAGGCCGTAGACGACGTGGACCCCGGCCTGCTCCAGCCGACGAGCCCAGGCGATGTTGGCCTGCTCGTCGAAACGGGCCTTGAGCTCCACGAGGGCGGCGACCTGCTTGCCCTCTTCTGCCGCTCGGATCAACGCTTCGATGATTGGACTGTCGAGCGATGTTCGATAGAGCGTCAGCTTGATCGCCAGCACGCCAGGGTCGAGCGAGGCCTGCCGTATGAACTCGGTGACCGAGGCGTTGAACGAATCGTACGGATGGTGAACGAGGACGTCGGAGCGGGCGATCCGCTCGAAGAAGTCCCGGCTATCCTCGACGTCTCGGAGCCGGCGAGGGGTGACGCCCGGTGTCGTCGGGACCTTGAGGTCGGACCGGTCGAGGTCGTACAGCTGCCAGAAGCCGGTCAGATCGAGGATCCCGTCGAAGGTGTAGACATCGTCCTCGTCGAGATCCAGCTCTCGCAACAACAGCTCACGGGCCGATGCCGGCATCGTCGATTCGATCTCTAGGCGGATCGCCCGGCCGAAGCGGCGCCGGCGCAGCTCGACCTCGATCGCCTCGACCAGGTCGTCAGCATCTTGATCGTCGACGGTGAGGTCGGCGTTGCGAGTGACTCGGAACGGCCAGACGCCAGCCACGCCGACACCGGGGAAGAGCTGGTCGATGTGGGCGACGATCACCTGCTCGGCTGGCACGAACCGCTCGGGCGCGACCTCGATGAAGCGGGGCAGCGACGGCGGGACCTTGAGCCGGGCGAAGCGGAGGCTCTCTTCGTCGGGGTCGTCGATGAGGACCGCCATGCTCAGCGAGAGGCTCGAGATGTTGGGGAACGGGTGGCTGTGGTCGACGGCCAGAGGGGTCAGCACCGGGAAGATCCGGTTCTCGAACTCGGCGGTGGCGATCTTGGCTTCGTCATCGTCGAGCTGTTCGCAATCGAGCAGGTGGATGCCCTCGGCGGCCAGAGCCGGACGCAGCACGTCGAGATACAGGTGCTCGAGTCGCTCCGCCTGGGCCGAAACCTCGGCCCCGACGGCGGCCAACTGGGCGATCGGGCTGAGCCCATCGGGTGGGGTCTTCACCACGCCGGCCGCCACCTGTTCCTTGAGCCCGGCCACCCGGACCTGGAAGAACTCGTCGAGGTTGGAGCAGTAGATCGCGCAGAACTTCACCCGCTCGAGCAGTGGAATCGACGCGTCCTCAGCCAGCGCCAGCACGCGGTCGTTGAACGCCAGCCACGACAGCTCGCGGTTGACGAACCTGGCCTCGCCATGGCTCTCTGGGCTTCCGGGGGTTGGGCTGTCGGGCGGTTCGACGATCGTCGTCACGAAGTGTGTCCTCGGCTGCGGTGAGTAGTGGGTGTCCGTCGACCCCCCCGTCGCCCGCCGGGGTCGAAAATCAACCCCTCCCCGGCGTCGAGCAACGGCGCTCAGCCGGTTCGATCGGCAGCGAGGATGGCTGCGCCGGCCACACCAGCGTCGTCGAGCCGCTCGGCCAGCCGCAACTCGCAGAGATCCGAGCCGAGCCCACCGAACGCCTCCGATTCGGCTATGCGGTCGACGAAGGACTGTCCCAACTTGTCTACCACACCGCCGCCCAGCACGACCCGTCGGAGGTCCAATATTGTCGCAGCATTGCCAATCACCCGTGCCAGTGCGGCGACCGCCTCGGCCAACAGCTCCTCGGCGACATCATCACCCTCGTCGAGGGCGCGGGCGAGATGTCGCGACTTCATCGTCCCCGTGCCGGCCAGGTCGACCAGCTGCGTCCGGCGGCCCTCGCCGGCCAGCTCCCGAGCGCGCCGCTCGATGCCGGCTCGGCCGGCGTAGGCCTCGAGATGGCCACGGCCCCCGCACCCGCACTGGCGGCCACCCGGCTCGACGGTCACATGGCCGATCTCCCCCACCATCCCCCTAGCGCCCTCGACGACGGAGCCGTGCATGACCAGGCCGCCGCCCACCCCGGTGCCGACGAACACGGCGAGCAGCTCGTCGACACCCCGACCCGCACCCAGGCGGTGCTCGGCCAGCGCCCCACAGTTGACGTCGTTGCCGACCACGACCGGTCGGTCCAGGGCGGCCCTCAGCCGCTGGCCGACGTCGATCGGTGTCTCCCAACCGGCGATGTTGGCACAGCGGACAACGGTCGAGGCGCCCACCACGAAACCGGGCACGCCAATCCCGATCGCCACTGCGTCGTCGAACGCGTCGAGGCTGGACACGGTGGCCACGACAGCGTCGAGCACATCGCCCGGCCCTGTCGTCGGCGTCGGCGTCTTGGCCCGCCCGGAGGCGGCTCCGGTTTGCGGGTCGACGGCTCGAGCCAGGATCTTGGTACCACCGAGATCGACTCCGATGTAGGCCGACGGCGGGCTCATTACCGACCGAGATCGCGGCCCGCCGAGCTCACTCCGCTCCCGGTGGAGGAGTCGACGCCGTCCTGGTGCTCTCGGCGTCGTCTTCGCCGAGATCCCAGTCGCAGATGATCAGCTCGCGTTCGGCATCGCGGTTGACGCGCTCCCGGTTGCGGCGGAACTGAGGGTCATGCTTGGGCAGCAGCAGGAGTCGTGCGTTGACCCGAGTCCAGAAATCGTCGAGCAGCTTCTGATCGCCGTACTTGACCTGCAAGTCCCAGTGGGGGGCGACCGGGCCCAGATACACGATGGTGACGTGGGCGACCGGCGTTTGTTCCTCTTCGGTTTCGGGTTCAACGACAGTCATGGGGTAACGATACCCGTCACGTGCCCCGGCCCGTCACGCCACGCTACGCGCTGGTCGTCAACGGAGAGAGAGGGTTGCGGAAAAACTTGGCAGGTTTTAGCCCTAGCCGGGAACCATTCGGATGGTTCGTACGTCTTACTAGCCATGGACTGGATGGCTGAAGGGAACTGCAACAACCACCCACCCGCTGTGTTCTTCCCCAGCGATGGCGTCGGTGTTGAAGTAGCCAAAAAGATCTGCGCAACCTGCCCGGTTCAGGAGCGCTGCCTCGAGTACGCGCTTGCGAACCGAATCGATCACGGCGTGTGGGGCGGCACGTCGGAGCGGCAACGCCGGAGGATCCTCAAATCTCGACGACAGCTGGCCGACGCCACCGTCGACTGACACCGCCTTCGCCCACCTCCCTGCCCGAAGGTCAACCGGCGGGGTAGCCCAGGTGGGCGACGATCGACGTCACCAGCTCCTGGGCCCGGTCAGCGAACGATCTCGCTTCGTCGGGGACGTCGGTGAGGAGCGTGCCGATCTCATCGAGAGGGAAGCCGACGATGGTGACCGTCTCGTCGCCGAGCTGCACGATCGTGGCCTCACGATCCGGGTCGCTCCACGCTCGCGTCCCGCCGATGTCGGTCAGTCCCTCCAGTGGGAGCCCCACCCAGTCGACGGCGCCGGCTTCGACGAAGACCGAGAAGGCTGCGCCGTCGCGACCACGGTAGATCGACTGATGCAGCTCGTCGGTCTCGACGACATGCACGAGCTCGTAGCCGCCGAGCCGGGAGGCGAGGAAGCCGGCCGTCAGCTCCGCCTCGGCCGCGCCACCGTCGGGCGCCGCGGGCTCGTCACGGGGACCCAGGTCGGCCTGGGCGGCGAGATGTCGCTGGGTCATCGCGTCCAGCTCGGGAAGGACGACCGACGGGTTCGACACTCCGACCCCGAGCGCCAGCACGACGGCGGCGGCGGTGGCTGCCAGCAGACCGGCCATGGTCCGACCTGCATAGAGCGGCCGGTGGTTCAACGCAGCGGCGAGGAAGCCGTCGGGCGGGTCGACCGGGGGCAACGCTCCCAACAGGGCGCCGATCTCAGCCTCCCACGGCTCCTCCGAGGCGCGAGGGTCGCCTGAAGCCGTCACGACGACGGCTCCAATGCCTGGCGGAGGCGGCGGCGCCCCCGGTGGATCCGGCTCCGGACCGTCCCGACCGGGATGTCGAGCTGCTCGGCGATCTCCTCGTAGGAGAACCCGATCACGTCCTTGAGCACCACTGCCGCCCGATACTCGGGAGCCAGGTCGGCCAGCAGCGCCTGGAGGTGGTCGGGCAGGTCGCGAGCGGCGATCTCGGTCTCCAGGTCGGGGGTGCCGGCGATCACCCGATCGGGCTCCTCCGGAAGCGGGACGGTCGGCCGCCGCTTCTGCTTGCGGACACGGTCGAGGAACGTGTTGGTGGTGATGCGGCTGAGCCAGCCTTCGAAGTTACCTGGCTTGTAGGTGGCCAGCCCTCGTCTGACTCGCAAGAGGACCTCCTGAACCAGATCCTGAGCGTCGTGGTGGTTCCCGCACAACCGGTAGGCGAGGCTGTAGAGGAAGCGACCGTGGCTATAAGCGACCTCCTCCCAGGTGGGGACCGAGGTCGAATCAGCCGTACTCAGATGGGGACGCTCTCGCTCGGCGAGCGACTCGGGAACGCCCACTGACTCAGTAATGCCGATCAGTGGCCATAACGCCGCCTCGCCCCCTCGAGTTCCCCGAAACGAGCGACTGGGTTCGCTCTAGACGGAGTCCTCCGGCTCGTCTTCCTTCTGCCCCTCGTCAAGCCCGCTCTTGAACTCCTTCTGGGCCTGCCCGAGATTGCGGGCCAGCTGGGGAAGCTTCGAACCGCCGAAGAGGACCAAGACGATGATCAGGATGATCACGAGTTCCTGGGGTCGTAGGTTTGGCACGCTTCTAGCCTACAACGTCTGTCGCCCCTTCGATAGGCGCGATGTGAGCGGCTCCGGGTGGAAGGGGGCCCTACGCGGTGTCGCTGGAGGCCGCAGCCCGTTGCCGTTCGAGGGCCCGCTGTCGCCGGATCCGACGACGCTCGCGCTCGCTCATGCCGCCCCAGATCCCGAACTTCTCGCCGTTGGCCAGGGCGAACTCGAGACAGTCGTCGCGAACGACGCACCCTCGGCAGACCTCCTTGGCCTCCCGGGTGGAGGCACCGCGCTCGGGGAAGAAGAGGTCAGGATCCACGCCTAGGCAGTTGGCGTATTCCTGCCAGCTTGTGTCGAGCATGAGGTGCTTCCGCCCTATGCGCATGCTTCCTCCTACCGCCGAACGTAAGTGTTTGCGGAGAATCGAGTGATCTGGTCCTGTGACGGCTGGTCTGTCAGCGGCCGTCACCGCACGTTGTGCGAACGGGTTGTGTCACGGCGCTGACCTGCCCGGAAAGAGCAGTACTTGCTTGTAATTACAACACTGTAATCCCGCGATTGACAACCCGAAAACCAGAAGAATTTGAGACAAGATGTATCGACAAACATCTCGTCGCAGCCCCTGTCGGGCTGACTACGGCGGGAACGTGAGGCACCTACCCGCCGCGACGTCGCGCCAGCGGATCGAGAGGTCTCGGAGCTGGCGCGATCGGTGTCCCGTCAGGCAGAGCGGCGGCGGCCGGTGAGCAGCTTCCGCTTGTGCTCGATGAAATCTACAAGCACATAGTCACCAAGCGTCTCCGGCGTGGTGAAAAAGGCCCGGCCCTGGTTCAGCGCCGTCAACCGCTCGATGAACCCGCGGAGCCCGGTGTCGGGATCGAGCATGAACGTGTTGATCGTGATACCGGCCCGCGTGCACCGCATGACCTCGGCCATCGTCTGCTCGACCGTTTCGCGCG
>JAOTYQ010000718.1 GCA_029861725.1 Acidimicrobiia bacterium
ACGGATCATCGAGTCCCGATCGATGCCGTCGTCGTGCTGGGTAGAGATGAGCACGGTCTTCAGGCGCACCGGCTTGCCGTCGGCGTACTCGAACGTGACCTGGGTCTTGCCGTCCGGGCGGAGGTAGGGCACCGTGCCGGCCCGACGGACCTCGGAGAGCCGCTCGGCCATCCGATGGGCGAGATGGATGGGAAGCGGCATGAGCTCGGGCGTCTCCGAGCAGGCGTAGCCGAACATCATCCCCTGGTCGCCCGCCCCCTGCTCGTCGTAGGGATCGCCGGTGGCCCCGGTCGACCGTACCTCCTCGGACTTGTCGACGCCCTGGGCGATGTCGGCCGACTGCTCGTCGATGGCGACCATGACCCCGCAGGTGTTGCCGTCGAAGCCATAGGTCTCGGTGTCGTAGCCGATGCGGGTGATCGTTCGCCGCACGATCGAGGGGATGTCGATGTAGGCGTCGGTGGTGACCTCGCCGGCGACGATCGCCAAGCCGGTGGTGACGAGCGTTTCGCACGCCACCCGACTGGTCGGGTCCTGCTCCAGCAGCGCGTCGAGGATGGCGTCGGAGATCTGGTCGGCCATCTTGTCGGGATGACCTTCGGTGACTGACTCGGAGGTGAAGGTGTAGTTGCTCACAAGCAGGCTTTCAAGTGGAGGGACGGGTGTGCGGGGTGGACCTCAGTCCGTTGCGGGGAGCCGATCGACGGCAGCCGACAGCACCGCGTCGGCTATCGATCCCTTGTCGGTCAACGGTACGTCGACCACGAAGGTATCGGCGCCGAGGATGGTCACCGCGTTGGTGTCGTGAGCAAATCCGACTCCTGGAGCGGAGACATCATTGGCCACGATCAGGTCGGCCCCCTTCCTGGCCAGCTTGTCGGCCGCATTGACCCGTAGATCCGACGTCTCCGCCGCGAACCCGACCAGCACCTGGCCGGGTCGCTTGACCTCGCCGAGCGCGGCCAGGATGTCGACGGTCGGTTCGAGCTCGATCTCGGGCACACCGTCGGCCTTCTTGAGCTTGCCGTCGGCTACCGCGATCGGGCGGAAGTCGGCGACGGCGGCGGCCATCACGATCAGGTCGCACTCGGCAGCCATACCCATGACCGCGTCGTGCATCTCGGCCGCCGAGGTGACCTCGACCGCTTCGGCTCCGTCGGGCACCGGTCGATCGACGGTGGTGACCAGCGTGACCTTTGCCCCGAGCTGGGTGGCCTTCGCGGCGATGGCGTAGCCCTGCTTCCCGGTCGAGCGGTTACCGATGTAGCGAACTGGGTCGATCGCTTCCCGCGTGCCGCCGGCGGTGACGAGCACCCGCCGGCCCTCGAGCGGCCGATCGGCGAAGAGCTTCACCACCCGGTCGACGATCGTGGCCGGTTCGGCGAGACGGCCCTTGCCGATGTCACCACCGGCGAGGCGCCCCTCTTCCGGCGGGACGATCACAACGCCCCGTTCGGCCAGGACCGCCAGGTTCTCCACGGTGGCCGGGTGCTCCCACATCTCGGTGTGCATCGCCGGGCACATCACGACCGGAGCGGTCGTGGCGAGCAGCGTCGCCGACAACAGATCCCCGGAGCGGCCCGTCCGCAGGTCGGAAATGATCCGGGCGGTTGCCGGGCAGACGACGATCGCGTCGGCGGTCTGACCCATCTTGGTGTGCGGGATGTGGTGGCTGTCGCGCCACAAGCTCGTCTTGACCGGCTCCGAGGCCAGCGCAGTGAACGTGGTCGGGCCCACCATGTGGTGCGCGGCCTCGGTCAGGACCGGGGTGACGTGGGCGCCGAGGTCGACCAGGCGACGGCAGACCTCTATCGCCTTGTATGCAGCGATACCACCGGTGACCCCGAGGACGATGGTTCGGCCCTGGAGCACGGTGCTCGGATCAGGCGACGTCGTCTGAGGCGTCGGTCGGCTCAGGACGGACCGGAACGATCTTCTCCGCTGCGATCTCCTCGAAGGCGATCGACAGCGGCTTGCGGGCGACGGAGGTGACCTGCGGAGGCACCTTGGCCCCCAGTCCCTCGCCCAGTTGCCCGAAGTAGGCGTTGATCTCGCGCGCCCGAGTTGCGGCCAGCGTGCACAAACCGAACTTGGTGTTGGTCTTCTCCATGAGCTCCTCCACCCCGGGGCTCATCATCGTGTCGTAGCTGTCGGCCATCAGGCGGTTACCTCCAGATCACGAGTATACGGCGATCAGGCTGTACTCCGAGACGGCTCAAAGGCTCGCCCGGGCCTTTTCGATCACCGTCCACATGTCTTCGACGGTCTCGTCGATGTCGACGTTGACGATGATCGACGCTCCCAGCTCGCGACCGGCATCGGCCTCTTCTGCCGCTTTCTCCAGCCGCTGCTGCACCTTCTCGGGTGGGTCACCCCGGCGCCGCAACCTGGCCTCTTGCTCGGCCGCCGACGGAGCCATGAGGAAGATCAGCAGCGAATCGGGGTGGGTCTCGATGACCTGGCGGGCGCCCTGCACATCGATCTCGAGCACGATGTCGCGCCCGGGCGGCGGATGCGGGATCGGCGTGCCGTAGTAGTTGTCGAGGAACTCGGCGTGCTCGAGGAAACCGCCCTCGGCCAGCTTCTTCTCGAAGTCCGCCCGGGTGACGAACACATAGGCGTCCTCCGGTTCGGTCGGTCGGCGCGGCCTGGTGGTCCACGATCGACTGAGCCACAGCTCTGGATAGCGCTCCACCAGTGCTTCGACGACGGTCCCCTTGCCGACGCCTCCGGGGCCAGAGACGACGATGACGAGTGGTCGGTCGATCAGGAGAATGCCTCCAGGAGAGCCTTGCGCTGCTGGGGTCCCAGCCCGGAGAGACGACGGGATTCGGCGATCCCGATGTCCTCCATGGTGCGGCGGGCGGTGACCTTTCCGACGCCGGGAAGCGACTCGAGGACGGCGAGCACCTTGATCTTGGCGACGATCGGATCGTTGTCGGCGTGATCGAGGAGCTCGGGCAACGTGATGCTGCCCATCTTGAGCCGGTTCTTGACATCGGAGCGAACACGGCGGGCCTCGGCTGCCTTCTTGAGCGCGGCAGCTCGTTGTTCGGGGGTCAACTCCGGG
>JAOTYQ010000136.1 GCA_029861725.1 Acidimicrobiia bacterium
GACTACGAGGAGCACTGTGGCGAAGACCCCCAACCCCGAAGAGCAGCCTCACCTCACCGCTCACGAGCGAGCGGCTCAGATGCTGCCGGAGCGGAGCGGCCCGCTGACCGACATCCGGATCATCGATCTGACCCAGGCGATCGCGGGGCCGTGGAGCACGATGATGCTGGCCGACCTCGGAGCCGACGTGATCAAGGTCGAGGCGCCCCGGGGCGACCTCCAACGGCCGATGGCGCCCTACACCCTCGACGACGAAGCTCGTGCCTACGGTGGCTCGTTCTCCACCTACAACCGCAACAAGCGGGGCATCGTGCTCGACCTCAACGCCGATGAGGACCGCGCGACGTTCCTGCGGCTCATCGAGACGGCCGACGCCCTCATCGAGAACATGCGGGCCGGGGTTATGGACGGCCTCGGCCTCAGCTACGAGACGCTGCGGAGGCGCAACCCCAAGCTCGTCTACGGCGCGATCCGCGGCTTCGGCGACCCCCGGACCGGCGAGAGCCCGTATGCTCAGTGGCCGGCCTATGACGTGATCGCCCAGGCCCACGGCGGACTCGTGTCGATGAACGGGTCGGGCCCCGACGAGCGGGTGCAGGTCGGTCCGTTCCTCGGCGACATCTACCCGGGCACCGTGGGCGCGCTGGCGTTCCTGGCCGCCGTCCATCACGCGAAGCGAACCGGGCAAGGCCAGTTCGTCGACGTGGCGATGACCGATTCGATAATGGCGATCGCCGAGCAGGGCGTGATGCGCTACAGCTACATGGGCCGGGGCGATACGCCACCGAGCGGGAACAGCAACGACTTCGCCGTCCCCTTCGACGTGTTCGAGACCAAGGACGGGGCGGTGGCGATCGCCTCCCCCACCGACAACCACTGGCGGGCGCTGGCCCCGATCATCGGCGTGCCGGAGCTGGCCACCGACGAGCGGACCGCTCGGCTCCGGAACCGGGTGAAGAACCGGGAGCTGATCGACTCGGCGCTGGCCGAGTGGGTGGCGGCGCGAACAAACGCCGAGGTCATGGAGGCTCTCGGCGGCCAGGTGCCGGTCGGTGTTGTCAACAAGCCCGGCGATCTGTTCACCGACCAGCACGTCACGTCTCGCGACATGCTCGTAGCGGTCGACCAGCCGAGCGGTCGGCCGATCGTCCAGGTCAACACCCCGATGAGATTCACCGAGACCAAGACCGGTGTCTACCGCCGGGCTCCGGCCCTCGGCGAGCACGACGACGAGATCCGCTCCGAGCTCTGACCCCTGCCATATTGCGTGAGTTGACGCATCCGATGCGGTCAACTCACGCAATTTCGGGACATGGGCTCAATCGACGAGCGTCCAGGTGGCGGTGAGCGACGGCTCGTCGTCGGCGGTGACCCGGCCGTCGCGATGGAGCGCGAGCAGGTGGGAGTAGACCGAGTTGGCGGCGGCTCGCCACAGCCGCTTGTCGACGTCGGCATACATGTCGGGGACGATGGCCTTGATCGTCGACGGGCCGGCTTGCAGCGCCTCGATGATCTGCCGCTCGCGGTGCAAGCGGTGATCGAGAAAGCTCTGGACGTACTCCTGAGGGTTGTCGATGGCGGGGCCGTGGGTGGGCCAGTAGCGCTCGTCGTCGCGCTCCAGCAGCTTCCGGAGGCTGTTGAGGTAGTCGAAGAGGTCGCCATCGGGGGGTGAGATCACCGACGTCGACCACCCCATGACATGGTCGCCAGTGAACAGCACCTTCTCCTCCCGGAGACCGAAGCACACGTGGTTCGACGTGTGACCCGGCGTGTGGACCACCTCGATCGTCCAGCCCGGTCCCTCGATGACGGCCCCGTCGGCAACGGCCACATCGGGCACGAAGTCGACGTCGGGTCCTTCCCGCTTCAGCTCGTCGGGCGTCTCGGCCCACTCTTTCTCGATCGCGACCTTCTCCTCGGCGGTGAAGTACTCGTCGAAGGTCACCTTGTCGAGCGGGTCATCGTCGGGGACCGGACCGTGCGGTCCGTACCCGTAGGTCGTGGCTCCGGTCCGGTCGACGACCTTCGACACCGCGGCGGTGTGATCGGTGTGGGTATGGGTCACGAGGAGATGGGTGATCGTCTCGTCGGGACCGAGCGCCCCGAGGACGGCGTCGAGGTGATCCTCGAGCGTCGGACCCGGATCGATGACGGCGACCGAGCCCCGGCCGACGAGATAGACCCCGGTGCCGGTGAAGGTGAACGGGTTGGGGTTCTCGGCCACCACCCGGCGGATCAAGGGCGACAGCTCGTCGACCTGGCGGTAGACGGGCTTGAAATCCTGGTTGAAGGCGATAGCCATGGTAGTGCTCCCTTCCCCTCCTACAGGGGGCCGTCGGGGTCGAGGATCCCGGTCAGGATCAGCCGGTCGTCCCGGCCGACCTCGGCCCGGTAGCGGCGCTTCCCGTTTATCACGATGAACACGATGCCGTCATCTACGGCCTCGACCTCGAAGTCGGTGCCGAGCGCCTCGGCCACGACGTGGCCCTGATCGACGAGCAGCGTCTTCAGCTGACTCGACCGGCTGCGCTCGAACAGATCCATGTCGAGCTCGACCCAGTCCTCGCCCCCCGTTCCGATGAAGCTCACGACGACTAGTCAAGCAGGGGCTTCAGGGCAGGGAACAGCCAGTCGGGGGGACGGGTCGGCCTGCCGGCGGTGTCGGTCACCCCGGCGGTGACCTCAGCGGTTACCAGGACCTCGTCGCCCCGCCGGATCCGCTGCTGCCAGATGCCGCTCGCCCGGCGGAGCTCGCCGATTGCGGTGTCGACGACGAGACGATCGCCGGCGGTGGCCGGAGCCCGGAACCGGACGTCGAGCTTGGTGACGACGAGCTGGTAGCCACGATCCGCCATCACCTCGATCGGCACGTCGCAGAACGACAGTGCCTCCGTCCTGGCCACCTCGAAGTAGGTCACGTAGACCGCGTGGTTGACGTGGCCATAGGGGTCGAGCTCGGCGAACCGGACGTCGATCGTCGTCTCGTGGGCCATCTCGCTCCTCATCGTCGTGCTGGTTCACCCGACTCCGGCCGGAAGGCTCGATGCTAGTGGTTCTGGCCGGATCCGGTGACCAGTCCACACGAGCCAACGTCAGCGGCTGCTTACGTTAGACAGGGCTTACCCGTGACGCTAGGTTGCAGCGATGGATGCCGTTGCCCGCGCCCTCGCCGAGCCCCGCCGCCGGGCGATCCTCGAGGTGCTCGGCGACGGTGAGCTGACCGCCGGCGCGATCGCTGCCAACTTCGACGTCAGCAGACCGGCGATCTCCCAGCACCTACGCGTCCTGCACGATGCCGATCTGGTGGCCGTTCGCCGCGAGGGTACGCGCCGCTACTACGAGCTGCGGCCGGAATCGATGTGCGAGTTACGGGACTGGATGGACGGGTTCTGGACCGGCCGCCTCCGCGATCTGAAGCGGGAGGTCGAGCAAGAGCGATGGCGGGACCGGAGAAAGGGCCGGCGCCGTTCATCCGGCGCGGCCACGCGGAGCGCAGGGAGTAGCCATGACCGACATCAAGGGTGAGATCGTCGAGCAGACCGTCGAGGTCGAGATCACAATCGACGCGCCAGTGGAGACCGTGTTCGATTACTTCGTCGTTCCGGAGAAGCTGGCGCGATGGCTCGGGCCGGGGGCCGGTGTCGACCCCCGACCGGGCGGACGCTTCAGGGCCGGCCTGAGCGACGACGACGTGGCGTCGGGCACCTACATCGACGTCGAGCGGCCAAAGCGGGTCAGCTTCAGCTGGGGATGGGAGGGCTCGGAGATCGTGCCTCCCGGAGCGAGCGTGGTGGAGATCACGCTCGAGGAGGTCGGAGGGGCGACCACGGTGGTCCGGGTCAGCCACAAAGGACTGCCCGACGATCAACCCGGCTCCCACCTTGAAGGATGGCTCCACTACCTCGGGGTGCTCGGCACCGTCGCCCTGCCCTGAAGCGAGCGACCGGCCGTCGACACGATCGCCGACCTCCTGGCGTTGACGTGGCCCGCTCCAACGCCTAGAGAGGCCGGCGTGAGCGATCAAGACCGCCCGGCAGTCGAGGAGATCGAGATCGTCGGAGGGCAGGGCCACCGACTCTCCGGGCGGCTGCACCGACCGGGCCAGACCGCACGGGGCTCGATCCTGCTCGCCCACTGCTTCACCTGCTCGAAGGATCTGCACACGATGACCCGGCTGGCGAACGGGCTCGTCGGGGCCGGCTACGCCACCCTGCGGTTCGACTTCACCGGTCTCGGCGACTCGGAGGGAGACTTCGCCGAGACGAGCGTCAGCGCCAACGTCACCGACCTGACCCGGGCGGCGACGACCCTCATCCAGATGGGGTTTGGTCCGTGCGGGCTGATCGGTCACAGCCTGGGCGGCGCCGCCGCAGTACTGGCCGCTCATCGGCTGAAGACCGTTCGCTCCCTGGTGACCGTCGCCGCTCCCGCCACCACCGCCCACGTGACCCACCTGTTCGCCGACCAGGTCGACGAGCTGCTGAGCCAGGGTCGGGGGGTCGTCACGATCGGGCAGCGCACGTTCGAGCTGAACGCCGGATTCGTGCACGATCTCGAACGGCACGATGTCCTGGCCGAAGCGGCCGAGCTGGGCCGGCCCTACCTCGTCGTCCATGCCCGCGATGACGAAGTCGTGCCGTTCGACGACGCCGAACAGCTCTACCGGGCGACGTCGGAGCCCAAGCGGTTGGCGGCGCTCGATCGCGGCGGCCACCTCTTCGCCGATCGGGCGAGCGCCGATGCCCTCCTCAACGCGATCACCACGTGGTTCGACGCCACACTCTGAGCAACGCTCACCGACCGGTCGGTGCTGGAACTCGGCACCTGGGCTCCGTGCTCACGAAGCAGAGGTTCTAGTCTCGTAGGAGACGCAGGGCAGGAACGGTGATCGCATGCGGATCTTGCATTTGTCCGACTATGCGGGCGAGATGCTGCGGCACTCCGAGGAACAGCATCTGAAGGCGACGCATGATGAGGCTGCCTCGCGGCGCAGGCATTGGATGGCTGAGACCGAGCTCGACGCCGCCCGAGCCCGGAAGCCGTTCTGGCTTCGCCTCCTCGGGCTGTCCACCGGCGAGGAGCGGGAGGCGCAACGGTGCGTCGAGGAGGAGCAACAGCGGATCGAGCGGACCGGGTCGGAGCGGCAGGAGCTGGGCATCCAGGTCCAGCGACAGCAAGCCGGTGCCGAGGGCGAGAAGGTGCTCGTCGATGAGCTGGCCACCCTGTCGGACGAGTGGGTCATGCTCTGCGGTTATCGGAACCGGGGAGGGGAGACCGACCACGTGATCGTCGGACCGCTCGGCGTGTGGGCGGTGGAGGTCAAGGCCCACAACGTCCGGCTGAACGTCGTCGGCGACAAGTGGTCGTGGGAGAGGCTCGACCGGGCGGGCAACGTGCTCGAAACCCAACCCGCGACCGACAGCGGCGGCCGCACCTGGGCGCGGCAGGTCAACGACGTCGCCGACCAGCTAGCGGCCTTGCTGGAGCGCAACGATCGACGGGTGCTCGTGCGCACGGCGGTGATGCTGACCGGCGAACGGGCCCAGCTCGGCACCTGCGAGAATCCCGAGGTCGACCTCGTCAGCACCCGTTCGGACGATCTGGTGAAGGCGATGACCGACGCCGCCTCCCCGCTCGACCACGCCGCCAGCCAGGCGATCGTCGAGTTGATCAAGCGCGATCACCGGTATCACAACGCCCCCCAGACGTGACCGCGACCGCTCGAGGCTCTGCCAGCAGTGCCGAGGTTCAGGCGGGGCGAGGTTGGGCACGACCGTCGGCCCGGATGTCGCTGAACCGGTCGATCGACCGAAGCGACGGTGCGAAGAGCCAGAAGCCGATGACGACCAGGATCGTTCCCACGCCCCCGGTCACCACGGCCGGTACGATGCCCAACCACTGACCGGCCAAGCCCGATTCGACCGCCCCTAGCTCGTTCGATGCGCCGATGAAGACGTTCTCCACCGCCAGCACCCGGCCTCGCATCGCCTCGGGTGTGGCGAGCGGCACCAGCGTCGCCCGGATGAACACGCTGATCGCGTCGGCTCCGGCCAGGACCATGAGCGCCACCAGCGCCACCACGTAGTTCCGGGTGAGGCCGAGGACGATCGTCGCCAGCCCGAAGAGGGCCACTGCGCCGAGCAGATTCGGGCCAACCCGGCGTCGGATCGGACGGACGGCGAGGAATGCCGCCGTCACCCCCGCCCCGATCCCGATCGATGCCCGGAGCCAGCCCAGTCCAACGGCACCCACGCCGAGCCGCTGCTCGGCAATGGCCGGCAGCAGCGCCACCGCCCCGCCGAGCAGGACGGCAAAGAGGTCGAGGCTGATCGCCCCGCGGAGCACCGGTTTGCGACGAATGAAGCGCAGGCCCTCGGTGGCGGCCCGTATCGCCTCCCGATACCCGGTGGCCCGGGCCAGCTGCTCGATCCGGGGCGCTCGTATCGAGAGCGCGATCACCGTCGCCGACGCGAACCCGACCACCGCTACCAGGTACGGATACTGGGGGCCGAGCAGGAAGACGAAGCCAAACACGATCGGCCCGCCGATGATGCCGGCCTGGAACGACAGCGATCGCAACGCTACGACCCGCTCGACGAGCGACAGCGGCGCCAGGTCGATCGGGAGGGCCCGGCTGGCCGGGGCGGCGAAGGCCCGGGACGTGCCGAACAAGACGACGATCACGAAGATCGGCCACAGCTCGGTCGGGTCGGTGGCGACATAGGCGAAGAACGCCAGCGACGACAACGCCTCGCCGATCAGCCCGGCGGCGTAGACCCGCCGGCGATCGAAGGTGTCGGCAACCGAGCCAGCGACCGGAGCGAGCACGAACACCGGGATGAACTCGGCGAGGCCCAGCATCCCGAGATCGAATGCCCGGCCCGTCATGTCGAACACCTGCTTGCCGAGGATCGTGATCTGGCCGACCGTCGAGAACGCCGTGAAGAAGAGCGCCAGCAGGAGGAGCCGAATGTCGACCGGTATGCGCGATGAGCTCGACCCGGGGGTATCGGTCCTGGTCTCGCTCACTTGGCGAACCTAGCCCGCTGGCTGCAGGCCCCGTTAGTCGTCGAGCGGTTCCAGGTGCTTGTAGTCGAGCGTCAACCCGTCGCCCCCGATCGGGGCGTCGGCCACCTCGACCGTTTCCTCCTTGGGTCGTTCCCAGCCGAGCGCGTCGACGAGGCCGAGCATCGCCGCCATCAAGATCGACGAGGCCGTCCCCCGCTTCCGAGCCGGACGATGGGATCGATCGACGACGGGTCGCGACCGCAACGTCAGCCAGACCGCCGGCGAATCGGGCTCGCCGCCGTCATCGTCGGGGTCGAGGCGGATGAACTCCATGCCTCCATGATGTCAGAGCCGAGCCGTCCCCCACCGCCGGCCTGACCCCGTTGCCCACTGCGGGGTCGGTCGGAGCCGGATGTTAAGGTCCGGGCACATGGTCGTCCAGCGTCAACAAGAGTCCGGGGACCAACCCATCGGGCACGGTGATCGGCTCGACGGCCCGCTCGGCTGGCAGGTGGCGGCCGCCACGTTCCTCGCCACGTTCACCGTGTTCGGTGTGTCGTACAGCTTCGGAGCGTTCTTCGGGCCGATGGCCGACGAGTTCGGCAGCGACCGTGGCACGACGGCGCTGTTCTTCGCCATCACGACCTTCCTCTACTTCGGCCTCGGGGTGGTGACCGGCCACATCGCCGATGTGCGGGGGCCTCGACCCGTTCTGCTAACAGGCGCCGTCTTCCTCGTCGCCGGGCTGCTGGCAACGTCGCGAGTGTCGTCGATCTGGCTGGGATACTTCACCTACGGCATCGGCGTCGGCATTGGGGTGGCTTGCGCCTACGTGCCGATGGTGGCCGCAGTCGGCGGCTGGTTCAAGCGGCAGCGCACCACGGCCCTGGGGTTCGCCGTCGCCGGGATCGGGGTCGGCACGCTGACGGTGGCCCCGCTCTCGGAGTGGATGATCGATCGATACGGGTGGCGGACGAGCTACGTCGTCCTCGCCGTCGGTGCTGCCGTGCTGCTGGCCGTCGCTGCCTTCGGTGCTCACCGCCCGATCCACGCCGTGGTGGGCGTCGGCGAGGCGTCGCCCCTCGGTCGGATCGTACGAAGCAGCGGGGACTTCCGAGCCCTGTACTCCTCGATCGGGCTGATGAGCGTGGCGTTGTTCGTGCCGTTCGTCTTCCTGCCCGACTACCTCGATACCGAAGGGATCGACGGGCCCGCTGGGTGGCTGATCGGCCTGATCGGGATCTCGTCGGTGGTCGGCCGGCTCGGGCTCGGAGCGCTCGCCGTCCGGTTCTCGTCGATGCGGCTGTATCGCGGCTCGTTCCTGGTGCTCAGCCTCAGCTTTCTGATCTGGTTGGCCGCCGGCCGCAGCTACGCCATGCTGGTCGTGTTCGCGATCGTGCTCGGCGTGGCCTATGGCGGCTTCATCGCCCTCTCTCCAGCGGTCACCGCCGAGCTGTTCGGCCCCACCGGGCTCGGAGCCGTGCTCGGAGCGCTGTACACCGCAGCCGGTCTCGGAGGGCTGATCGGACCGCCGGCGATGGGCTGGCTGATCGACACCTCTGGCTACGGACCCGCTCTGGTGGCGGCGACGGCCTGCGGCCTGGCCTCGACGGTCGTGCTCACCGCCGTCGGGCGGCGCCCGGTCAGCTGATCGCCTCGGCTGCGCCCGGCCGCCTGGGCCGGAATGGGGGGCCGGCCCGCTCGGTTAAGATTCGGCATGGATCTTGCGATGAGTGACTCTGCCGTCGACCTGGTCAAAGCCAAGGGCGGAGCGGCCGCTATCGACTTCATCCCACCCACCGCTTGAGGGGCGACGTCCGAGGTGTCGGTCGACACCTATCTCAAAGGCAAGAACACCTCGCGGTACCGGAGGTTCCACCAGGACGACGTGACGATCATGATCGAGCCGAGACTGCTGCGCTACGCCCAGCGGCTCGACATCGTGACCCGCAAGAAGCTCATCGGCTCCAAGCTGGTGGCGGTTGCCCACCACGAGCACACCGCCGCCTGCCGGCACTGACCGGCAGGTAGCCGACCCCGAGTCGTTCTAGAGGCCGGGCAGCAGCTCGACCTCGGTCGGGCCACCGGTGCTGGTATGACCGGGAACGGCGTACCACTCGTTGGCGAAGACCTTGGCGAACCGATCGGGCGGCATGTAGAGGAAGAAGCTCTGCTCGGAGATCTGGCTGCGGTGGACGGCCATCGCCTCCCGCTTGGCGTCGAGGTGATCGGTGACATCGACCGAGTACGCCAGATCGTGTTCGGGCACGCCGAACTCGTCGAAGTCGTCGACCGACGGCGCTTCGACGCCGTCGACCTCCATCTCTGCCCTCATCAACGAGATCGATTCGAGAGCGCGGTCGCGGTTGACCGTCGCTTCGTAGACCGTGTCGACACCGGCTTTGGCGGCTGCCGCCAGGCCGACGCGGTGGACCTGGATGTGGTCGGGATGGCCGTAGAGGCCATGGTCGTCGTAGATCGTGAGCACGTCAGCGTCGACCTCGGTCAAGATGTCGGCCAGTCGTTGGGCCGCCTCGTCGACCTCGGCCTGCCAGAAGCAGGCCGGGTTGTCGTTTGTCGGTTCGCCAATCATTCCCGAGTCCTCGTAGCCGAGGAACCGAGGGGGGTCGGCTCCGAGGACCTTGGCCGCTTCGGTCGTCTCGATCACTCGGCGCTCCCACAGCTCCTCGCCGTCGTCCAGCACGCCGGGTTGGGGCTCGCCGAGCTCGCCCCGGGTGGCGGTCACGAGAACGACGCGATGACCGGCGGCCGATGCCTTGGCCATGAGGCCACCGGTTGACAGTGCCTCGTCGTCGGGATGGGCGTGAAAACAAACCAGGGTCGACACCCGGGCCAGCTTAACGCCGCCTCGTCGCCACGGACCGATCGTCGCTGACGACACATCTGGTTGGGCGGGACCCTCGCCACCCGAAGGACCCCTAGCCCCCGACGCACGAGCCCAGAGCCGCTGCTCGCGCCGCGCAGGTACTGCTCGCCAGCCTTCTCAGCCATGGTGGAAATCGGCGTCGCCCTGGTGGACGACGACGTCGTGGGGGTGGCTTTCCCGGAGGCCGGCACCAGTGACCTTGGTGAGCCGGGTCTTGGTGCGCAGCTCCTCGAGGCTGGCCGCCCCGGCGTAGCCCATGCCGGCCCGCAACCCGCCGACCAGCTGGCCGATCAGCTCGGCCAGCGAGCCGGAGTAGCGAACCCTGGCCTCCACACCTTCAGGCACGTGCTTGCCGGCGCCGGCGGTGGACCCCGGGGCAACCTGACCCGTGGCGTAGCGGTCGATGGCCCGGCCTCGCATGGCGCCGGCCGAGCCCATGCCGCGGTAGGTCTTCCACATCGAGCCATCGACGAGTTCCAGCTCGCCCGGCGCCTCGTCGACCCCGGCCAGTGCGTTGCCGAGCATGACGGCATCGGCCCCGGCGGCGAACGCTTTGACGATGTCGCCCGAGGTCACAATCCCTCCGTCGGCGACGATCGGCACGCCGAGCTCGGCCCCTGCCAGCGCGCACTCGTAGATCGCGGTGAGCTGGGGCATCCCGGCCCCGGCGACGATGCGGGTGGTGCAGATCGACCCGGCCCCCACCCCGACCTTCACGACGTCGGCGCCGGCCGCTACGAGCGCCTCGACCCCGTCACGGGTGACCACGTTGCCGCCGACGACGACGATCTCGGGCCACTTGTGCTTGACGTTGCCGACTGTGTCGACGACACCACGGGTGTGGCCGTGGGCCGTGTCGACGACGAGCATGTCGACGCCGGCGTCGGCCAGGGCTTCGGCCCGGTCCATGGCGTCGGCCACGCCGATGGCGGCCCCGACCCGGAGCCGGCCCTCGTCGTCGAGCGAAGCATGGGGCTTCTCGATCCGCTTCCGGATGTCCTTGACCGTGATCAGGCCCCGGAGCCGGCCCTCGTCGTCGACGAGTGGCAGCTTCTCGATCCGGTACCGGTGGAGAACCTCCACCGCTTGGTCGAGCGACGTCCCGACGGGCGCAGTGATCAGGTTCTCCGTGGTCATGAACTCGGTGACCGGCCGGTCGTACTCGGCGGTGGTGCAAAACCGGATGTCGCGGTTGGTGAGGATGCCGACGAGCCGTTCCCCCTCATCGGTGATCGGCACGCCGGAGATGCTGTGGCGAGACATGATCTCCTCGGCGTCGGCCAGGGTCGCGGCCGGCCCGAGGCTCACCGGTGCGGTGATCATTCCGGCCTGTGAGCGCTTGACCCGGTCGACGTGCTGGGCCTGCTCGAGGATCGACAGATTCCGGTGGACTATGCCGATACCACCCTCCCGAGCCAGCGCGATGGCCAGCGGGGCCTCGGTCACGGTGTCCATCGCCGCCGACATGAATGGGAGCGCGAGGTCGATGCCCCCGATGGTCGTGCCGGTTGTGACGTCGGACGGCAGCACGTCGCTCCAACCCGGCACCACCAGGACGTCGTCGAACGTCAACGACTCGAAGCCAGCGAACAGGGCTTGGTTGGGACCTGAAACTGCGCTCATGTGCGACCTCCGCT
>JAOTYQ010000719.1 GCA_029861725.1 Acidimicrobiia bacterium
TATCGGCGTGATGCGGGTGAGCTATCGTCGCCCGAACGATCTCTCGCTGTGCGTGCATGACACGTTGGCGGCGATGGAGCTCGCTGCTCGTCACGGCGCACAGCGCTTTGCGACGCTTGGCCACTCCTTCGGGGGCGCGGTGGCGGTACAGGCCGCCGCCCACCTCGATGCACCGTCGGCGCCTGCGGTCGTGACGTTCGCGACGCAGTCGGCCGGCTGTGAGCCGATCGAGACGATGAGCGATCGTGACCTGCTCTTCTTCCACGGGACCGCCGATCAGATCCTGCCCTTCCAAGCGAGCCAGATGGTCCAGGTGCTTGCCGGCGGTGGCGAGCTGGTGCTCCTCGACGGCGCCGACCACGGCCTGCGGCCGGCAGGGGACGAGATCTTCGCCCGTCTCCTCGATCACCTGCCGGCAGTCTTCGACAGCCCGAGACCGCGCTCGGCCTGAGCTCGTGCGGCGTTCGTAGGCGCGGCTACGACTCGCGCTCAGCTGCACGAGGAGGTCGGTCGAGCGAGCGGCCGTTCAGGCGGCGGCCGACAAAGCGGTCAGCTCAGCGGCCTCGGGCCGTTGGAATCCCAGCTCGGTGATGAGAGCACCTTCGACCTGTTTGTCCGAGAAGCCCTGCTGACGCAGATACTCTGCAGCCCGGAGGCCGAAGTCGCGATCGGTGGTCTCGCTCTCTAAACCCGACATCGTCATTGCTCCCTTGCAATCGTGTAGTGGTTCGGGGCTTGTCGGACTGGTCGACGCCCTCGATACAAACACGGAATCCGACCTTCAGCACACGTTTTCCTCGCAGGCGAAGATTTCGTAACGGTGCTGCCACCGAGTGGTCACATATCCCGCGCTTTTGTCGTGGAGCGCTCTGTCCAGGACCGGACAGCCCGCATCGGAAGCGGGTTCTGCTCCCGGTGCGAATGGGGATGTTACCGATGCCGCCAGGAGCAGTGGTGGATGGGTGGTCTCATCGCCCGGTGCGCGGTGTCCGGTGCCCGCTGCTCAGGCCGGGGTGAAGGACACCTCGTAGAGCACCGGCCACAGCTTGCCGGTGAGCCAGAACGTGCCGGTCTCGTGGTTGTAGGCGATGCCGTTGAGCACCGCTCCATCGGGCCCGCCTTCGTAGCCCTCGGGTACCAGGGCGGAGGCATCGATCGAACCCTCGATCATCCCGGTCGCAGGGTCGATAGCCACGATGTCGTTCGTCAGCCAGACGTTGGCCAACACCTGGTCGCCAACGCACTCCAGCTCGTTCAGGCCCTCGATCGGTCGCTCGGCCAAGCGAACCGGCACCGTGTCGAGCAGCTCGAACGTCTCCGCGTCGCGGAAGAACAACTGGCTGGAACCGTCGGTCATCACGAGCCGAGAGCCGTCATAGCACAGGCCCCAGCCCTCGGTGTCGTAGGCGTCGGCTCGGCGCTGGGTCGGTTCGGTGCCGAGCCCGTTTGACAACTCGGTCACGAGCAGCGTGCGGTCGCGATAAGTCAGCTGCACCGCCCGACCGTCGACGACCGTTGCACCTTCGGCGTACAGGTCGTCGGGAACGGTGACGAGCTCCTCGGACCGACCAGTCTCGACGTCGACGAGTCGTAACGACGAGCGGCCGTTGAGTCCGGTGCTCTCGAGCAGTCGACCGTCGTACCACTCGAGCCCCTGGGTCCAAGCGGTGGGATCATGGGGGTACTCGGCGACGACGACCGGGACGAAGTGGCCAAGGAGCGGAACCGGCCCGCTCGACTCAGTGACGAGGTCGGCCTCGCCCGCCGTCGGCGACGCTGTCGATCCGTGCGGGTTCCGCAGACTGGTCGTCGACTCCTCCACCGCCGTGGCGGCGGTGGTCGTGACACGGATCTCGACCGCCTGCTGAGCACCGCAGCCCACCAGCGCGAGGAGCGCCGCCGCGGTGGAAGCCGCCAGCGAGCCGACCCGGCGTCGTCGAGGCATCGGCCCAACCTACTGCTCGGTCGCTACGGTCGCGGCTGCACGGTCGAAGGCAACGGCGAATAGTCTCGGGCTTGAAGGGAGGCAGTCATGTCCATCTCGCCCGGCCTGTCGACCGCCGGGGACCTCGTAGCGGAGCGGCCGGCACTCGACTCCGCCTCGCTCCTGAGCGAGGCCCGTGACCTTCTGGCTGATGCCGTGACCTTGCGGCGCACGATCCATGCCGAGCCCGAGCTCGGCCTGCAGCTCCCGAAAACCCAGGCCGCCGTACTCGGGGCGCTGTCCGAACTGGACCTGGTGGTCCGCACCGGGTCGGGCGTGTCATCGGTCGTGGCGACGATGGTCGGCGACGCCGAAGGGCCGACGCTGCTGCTCCGGGCCGACATGGACGCGCTGCCCATGCCGGAGGACACCGGGCTCGAGTTCGCCAGCACGATCGCTGGTGTGATGCACGCCTGCGGGCACGACGCCCATGTCGCCATGCTCTACGGCGCCGCTCGGCTCCTGCACCGCCGGCGGCCCGATCTGCGGGGCACGGTCAAGTTCCTCTTCCAGCCTGGGGAGGAAGGCCTCCACGGCGCCCGCCACTGCATCGCGGACGGCGTGCTCGAAGATCCGGCGGTCGACGCGGCGTTCGCCCTGCACATCACCCCGAACCTCGCGTCTGGTCGGCTGGCTACCCGGCCCGGACCGTTCATGGCGGCTGCCGACGAGATCGCGATCGACATCACGGGCAAGGGCGGCCACGCCTCCACGCCTCACCTCGCCCTCGACCCGATCCCGGTTGCCGCCGAGCTCGTGCTCGCCCTCCAGTCCTTCATCACCCGGTCGGTCAACGTGTTCGACCCGGCGGTGCTGACCGTTGGGAGGATCTCGGCCGGCACGACGAACAACGTCATCCCCGAGCGGGCGGAGATCGAGGGCACCCTGCGCACGGTGTCGGAGCGCACCCGCGACGAGGTACACGCCGGGATCCGCCGCGTGGCCCACCACGTCGCCCTGGCTCACGACTGCGAGGCCGATGTCACCATCACCCGGGGCTACCCGGTGACCGTCAACGATCGACGCTTCGTCGACTTCGCCCGAGACGTGATGGGCGATCTGGTCGGTAGCGACCAGGTGACC
>JAOTYQ010000137.1 GCA_029861725.1 Acidimicrobiia bacterium
AACGAACAAGTCGACGAACTCGTCGGGCCAGTCGACCAGCTGCCCACCAAGACCCATGACGAGCAACAGGGGTTCGCCTACACCTTTGCTGGCGTACTCGATCGTGATTCCGTTTGACTCGATGGAGGGCATGGTGACTCATCCTGTAGGTACTTGACGGTCGACCGTCAAGCTGCGGCGCGTTGCAACGACGTCTGGGCCTGTCAGTGCGCGTCGTGATTGGCGGCGATGAAGGCCCTGAAGGTCGAGACCAGGGCGCTTCGTTGCGCGGCCGTGAGCCGCGGTTCGGCCGCGATGGCCGTTTCGAGGTCGGTGCCTTCGCCATCGTCGTCCTGGTTGTCGAGCCAGCCGGCGTAGGCCAGGAGGGTGCTGGCCCTGATGTTCAACGCCTCGGCGATCGCTCGTAAGACCCGTATGGTGGGATCGTGGCGACCTCGTTCGAGCTGGCTGAGGTAGGGGTCGGACAGCTTGCAGAGCTTGGCCAGCTCTCGCTGTGACAGGTCGGCGAGCTGGCGCTGCGATCGAATGAACTGACCGAGCGCCGACTTGTCGATTGCGTCGCCGGCTGGGGCCACGAGCCGACGCTCCTACTTGCTAGCCTTCTTCGCCGACGCCTTTTTGGACGACGCTTTCTTGGCCGAGGCTTTCTTGGCCGATGCCTTCTTCGCCGACGGCTTCTCGGCGGCGGTGTCCCTGGCGGTCGACGTGGCAGCCGGCCTCTCGTCGATCGAGGGCGTCTCTGCGTTGGGCTCCCAGGCGGCGACGAGCTGTTCGGCGAAGCTGCGGTTCGCCTCGAGGACCTTGGAGGCGAAGTCGTAATAGCGGCTCACCACGTCGGTCGCGGTGGGCACGTTCTCGGGAGTCGCGGGCGTTCCGGGCCGTAGAGCGGCCAGCCGCTCGGCCGCCTGGGTGTTGGCGTCGACGACGCGCTCATGCAGGGTGGTCAGGCCCTCGATGAAGCGGGCCTCGACCTCGTCGATGCGTTCGGTGACGGTCATTTGATCGATCCTTGGTTGGAGGGTGTCGTTGCGTCACCCGGCGGGCAACGCTCGCCAAACAACGCAGCGCTCACTATAGTTAGCACGCCTCACCGCACCAACACACTTCGTTGGCTACGTGCTCGCCGTGGCCGCACGAGCCGGTCGAGAGTATGGTCCTCGCCATGGCAGAGGCAATGACGTCGTCGACCGGCATCGTGTTCGTCCGGACCCCCGACGAACGTTTTGCCGCCATACCAGACTTCCCCTACGAGCCGGTGTACGTCGAGGTCGACGGGCTACGCATGGCCTACGTCGACGTCGGACCAGCGACGGGCTCTGTGGTGTTGCTGCTACACGGCGAGCCCACGTGGGGGTTTCTGTATCGGAGGATGATTCCACCCCTCGTCGAGGCCGGGTTCCGCTGTCTGGTCCCCGATCTGATCGGTTTCGGTCGTTCCGACAAGCCGGTCGATCGTTCGATCTACACCTACGCTCGGCACGTCGCGTGGATGAAGGAGTTCCTCGACGCAATCGAGCTCCCGAGCGCAACGCTGTTCGCCCAAGACTGGGGCGGACTGATCGGGTTGCGGGTGGCAGCGGAGGAGCCAGATCGCTTTCACCGGATTGCGATCGGCAACACAGGACTGCCGGTCGGCAAGTCGATCGGTGACGGTTTCGACGGCTGGCTCCATGCGTCGCAGACCATGGACTTCATGGACGCGGGACGGATGCTGCAGCGGGCGACCCAAGCTCGGGAGCTGACCGAGGGGGAGATGGATGCTTACCGTGCGCCGTTCCCCGACGAGACCTACATGGCCGGCGCGCGCCAGTTCCCCACCCTGGTGCCGATCACGCCCGACCACGGCGGCGTTGCGGAGAACCTGGCGGCGTGGGAGGTGCTCGACCGCTGGGACAAGCCATTCCTCACACTGTGGTGTCCCGGTGACCCCGTGCTGGGCCGCCTCCACCACGAGTTCATCGAACGGGTACCCGGCGCTGCCGATCAGCCACATCAGGAGTTCGAGCCCGGTGGGCACTTCCTACAAGACGACCGGGGTGAGGACGTCGCCGCTGCGCTGATCGACTGGATGACCTGAGACGGCACCGACGACCTCAACGATGCGTGTTCGTTCCGGTCGAGCGGGCGCGGGCGACTTGGGGGGTCTCGGCCTGGGCGGCAGCTGCGACACCGGCCTCTCGATCGAGGGGAAACGGGGCCATGCCCTCGGGACCGGGTGGAGCGATGTCGGGCGGGAAGATGGCGAACCCGCTCTCGTCCCGGGGCTTTCGTTCGAGGTTCAGTCCCCGGGCGTTGGCTCCCTTGGGGGGCGCGACCGGGGTGCCGTCGACCATCTCGATGTCGATCCACCATTTCTTGGCAGGGTTGATCGAGCCTCGCCCGACCCGGTCGTCGAGGCGGGCAATCCAACTGCGGCTGAAGGGCAGCTTCATCGCGGCCCACTGGAACGGGCGCTCGGCCAGGATGCCCTCGACGTTGTACGGGCAGGTCTTCATGCAACGCCCGCAGGCCGAGCCTCGCATGTTGGTGATTCGGTAGCGGGCGCAGCGGTCGACGTCGGGCTTCCACATCTCGTAGCCGTTGAACATCGTCTTGTCGCCGAACCGGATCGCCCCGCAGGGGCACTCCCGAGCGCACTTGGTGCACTTTCCGCAGAAGTCCTGGAGACCGAAGTCGATCGGACGGTCACTCGTGAGCGGGAGGTCCGTGGTCACCACCCCGGACTTGAAGCGGGGCCCGACGAACGGATTCAGCACGAGCTCCCCGATGCGGGACAGCTCACCGATACCGGCCCGGAGGAGGAGCGGGATGTGACTCACCTCGTCGTAGCGGGCGGTGTGGGCCTGGGCCGACCACCCTAGGGCCCGCAGGTGGGCGGCGATTGTGCAGGCGATCATCGACGCCCTGAGGTAGGCCCGCATCGACTGGGCCCCACTGATCCAATCGTCTCCGGACGCTCCCTCCATCGTCTCATAGCCCTGGTCGAGGACGAACACGATGGCGTTGCCCTGCTTGGCCTCGATCTCGGCGCCGTCGGGGCGGTGGGAGTACCAGACATAGGCCGGGGCGTCGCACACCCCGGTCATGTCGGCCCCGAGGAAGTGACCGAGGGCCTTGACCGTGTCGGCGTTGTGGTCCGGGTCTTCGGTACCGGGTGCGATCTCCGGCGCCGTGTCGCCGTGCTGGAGAGGCACGAGGCGATTCAGCATGTCCGAGGTCGCCATGCCGTGGGGCGCCTTCGGGATGAACCGAGCGACCTCCCGCTTGGGACGGGGTCCGAGATCGCCGGCGGCGGCTCTCACGAAGAAGTTGTGACGGGCGGGCACCCGCTGGACCTCGTCCTCGATGATGAGCGTCGTCGGCTCCTCCACCCGCGGCACCTTTTCCATCGGGTAGCGACCGAGGTGCCACGGTCGGTGCTGGCCGGCCAGGCGACGCCAGCCGGGCCGGGTCCCGCCGACTCCCAGCCAATGCCGAGTCATCAGTCGGGCATGCTCGAGGAAACCACGGGCGGCCAGCGGACCATCGCAGGGGAGAGCCAAGCTGGTCGTGATCGTGGCCAGGCCATACCCGCCCGGGATCAACGGACTCGTCAGCGTGCCATGGCGGGGTTCGACGACACCGGCGGCCACGGCCACCTGATGGGCGTCGACCTCGGATCCCGCCATTGTGTGCGCGGTCGCCGCATGACCGAGCGTGCCCAGATACCTGGCGACCACGGTGGCGATCTCCATGGCCCGCATCTCGGCCGCCACCTGTGCTCCCCCGCCGATCCAGTCATAGCCCGGCTCACTGCGTCGAATCGGACGACGGTGCGCCACGAGAATCGAGATGGCGTGGGAGTGCCCGGCGATCGGCTCGCCCGTCCACGCCCAATCTGATAGCTCACAGATCCCGACAAGATCGGCGTCGAGGAAGAAGCAGTACCCCTTCACGTTGTCGACGGCGGCGCGATCCGACGGCAGCGGAGCCACGGCCGACGAGACCTCGGCCGTGCGACACGAGGCGAAGACGTCCAGGATCGGATCGACGACGTCGGCGAAGCATGCCGGTCCGGGCTCGACGCCCTCGGTCGGTACCGGCGGCAGTGTGATCGGCAGCAAGGGCGCCGAGCGCCGACGAAGCCGTTCCGACGGTAGAGGGCCGGCCGCCGCCGGTCGCTTCCGATTGGAGAACAGGCGCATCGGGCTCCTCCTCGTCGTTCCTGGAGTCTGCTCCACACAGGCCGGGGTGTCGACCGAGCGACCTATCGGCTGGGCCGTTGCCAGGAGGCCCGATCGCTCGAAGGGCGGCTTCGTTCCGGTCGGTAGCGGCGATGCTTATCGTGAGCTCGAGCGAAGTTGCGTTGGATCGTGCGGGGGTCTCGGAGCGGCGGAGCGAGAGGGGGCTGTCGAGTGAGCTGCTCGGCGTTCATCGGCGGCAGCTTCGGCCGCCGGTGCTCGCTTCAGGCTCCGGCTGCCCCGAGGTCGGGGTTCAGCCGACGCGATCGGCAAGATGTCGGGCGAGTCGGTCGAGCATGACCTGGTAGGCATATCGGCTGCCTTCGATCGGGCCGCTGCCGACGACCGATGTGGTCTGGTCGGTGATGATGAGAAGAGCACCGGTCCCGGACGGGGCGATCGTCCAGGTGACCACCGAGATGGCGAGGAGCTGGTCGCCGGAATCGACGAACCGCTCGGTGAAGACGATGCGTTCGTTGGTGGCGATGTGTTCGTAGCAGGTAGTGCCAGCGCAGCTCGGGCTCCCGGGCAGGCCGCGGACGAAGTGGTCCGTTCCGCCGACCCGGAAATCGTGCGACTGGAACACGACAGGCTCGTCGGAGGATGCTCGCCAACGCACACGTTGATCGACGTCTGCATAGGCGTCGAAGACCAGCTCCGGCCGTTGGCGCAGGTTCCGCTCGACCTGAATGGTTACCGGCACGATCGCCGGATACGGGTCGGGGAGTCCCGGCTCCGCTCCAACCGTGGATGCGTGTGTCGTCGTGGTGGCCTTCGGGGGCAGTCGATGCGTCGTGATCATCGGCCGCTCACGTCGACGGTCGGGACGAGATCGGCCAGGCGCACCGGGTCGGCCAAGGCGACGAGGACTTCACGTGGGCCCTCGAAAGGCTCTCTGCTGTGGGCGGTTCGGATGTTGTCGACGAGCAGCAGGTCACCGGCCCGGAGCGGCTCCCGTGCGGTGTTTGCGTCGTAGACGTCGTTGACCACCGTCACGACCTCCTCGGCGATCGGGTCGCCGTTGCCGAATCGAGTATTGAACGGCAACCCGTCTGCGCCGTACATGTCCACGAGGAACTCGTGAACCTCGGGATTCATCGTCCACTCGTTGAGGAATGCGATCTGGTTGAACCAGCAGCGCTGACCGGTGACCGGGTGATGCACCACAGCGCTGCGGTGCTGCTTGGTGCGCAGGCCACCGTCGGGTTGCCACTCGAACTCGATCGCGTTGGCCCGGCAGTAGTTCTCGATGGCCCCACGATCTTCCGTCCCGAAGGCCTCACCGACTGACAGCCCGATCTCGTCGGTGTAGTTCCGGATCAGCATCCAGCCCTCGCGGTCGAACCGGTCAACCAGGTCGGCGGGCAGGCCAGCGAGTACTGCCGGTGAGTCTGCCAACCCGATCGCCCCGCCGTCGGTGGGAGTATCGAGGCAAGCGAAGAGCATGAGTCCGGGGAACTCGAGCCTGTAGCTCAGCTCGTGGTGCATGCACATCTGCTGCTTCGGCGGCCATGCCGACGAGGAGTAGACCCCGCCGGGAAAGGCCTGCCTGGGTGCGAAGGCCTCTTTCTCGGTCATCAACCGGGAGGTCAGCCGCTGAGCGACGGCACTGACCTCGCTGGCATCGCGCAGCCCGAGGCCGCGGACTTGGACCGAGCCGTGCTCGGTGACGGCGGCTCGCAATGCGTTCCCGTGGTCGGCGGCCCAGCCCGTGGGGTCGCCATCGACCTCGACTGTCAGCAGCGGGGGTCTCAGGGGATGCAGGTCCACCTCGAGTGGTGATGGGGATGACATGGCGTTCTCCTGTTTGTTGCTAGCTCTGGGGGTCCAGCGACGCAGCGACGCGAAGGACGACCTCGGCCGCTTCGGTCGGTCGGGTGCGCAAGAAGTAGTGGCCGCCGTCGGCGAGCTCATGGACGTCGACACGTTCCGCCAAGAGCTGCCAGTCGGAATGCCGGTGCGGCCACTCGGCCGTGCTCGGGTCGTCGGCGGCGACGACCAAGGTGACCGGAACCGCGAGCTTGACCGCCGGCGGGGCTTCGAGAGCAGCGACCAGATAACGATGGGCGCAGAGGCAGTCATGCCGGTATGCAGCACCGACCTGCTCGGCACGTTGCGCATCCAGCTCACCGAGTCTGGTGTACCCGCGGTCGGCGCTCAGCTCGGCCGCGATCGCTGCGTTGCTCCTGTTGGTCAGGTCGGCGATGCTGGCGCGGCGGTCGGCTGCGTCACCCAGGAGTTGCGCGCCGAGGAACAGCTGCTGCACGTCCACCCCGACTTCGTGAAGTCTCCGGGCCGCGTGCAGGGCGAACGCGGTGCCAGAGGATTGGCCCCACAGCAGGACCCGGGCGAGGCCCCGTCCGGTGATCTCTGCGACGACCTGCTCGACCACCTCGTCCATCGGTGCGAACGTCTCGCTCTCGGCGGCGAGATCGTGACCTGGTAGCTCGACGGCGTAGATCGCGAGCTCACTGCCTCGCAGGGCCGTGGCCATCCCCTTGAAGTTGACCGCGTTGCCACCGGCGTAGGGAAAGCACACCAGGGCACCGGCCTCCGTGTCGTCCGATTCCGACAACAGCTGCAGCAGCCCCGATCGTGGTGTCGAACTGCCGTCGACGAGCGAGGCCAGATCGGCCAGGATCGGATGCCGGGTGACGTCCTTGAGCGACACCGCACTGTCGAGGGCGATCACCAGCTCAACGGCCGAAAGCGACGTTCCGCCTCTGTCGAAGAAGTTGTCCTGCCGCCCGATGCGGTCCTGAGGGAGGCCGAGGACCTTCGCCCAGGCCGCGGCCAGCCGCTTCTCAGCTGCACTGCTCGGCTGTTGGAGCTCGTCGGCGACCACTTCGAGCTCGCCGGCGAGAGCGGTGAGCGACTTCCGGTCGATCTTGCCGTTCTCGGTCAGCGGCAGGCTCTCCCGCCAATGGAGCGCCGGGGGCACCATGTAGTCCGGTAATGATCGGCTCAGCTGACGGCCCAGGTCCTCGGCCTGGAGACGCTGCCCAGAATAGAACGCGACGAGCTGGCTGCTGCGATCGGCCCCATCGGTGACGACGACGGCGCCCTGGCGCACGCCGGCGACGCGCGACAAGGCGTTCTCGATCTCGCCGATCTCGATCCGGAAGCCTCGGATCTTCACCTGGGCATCCCGCCGGCCGAGGAACTCCAACTTGCCGTCCGCTCGCCAGCGGCCGTAGTCGCCGCTGCGGTAGAGCCGCTCGCCCTCTCGGAGTGGGTCGGCCATGTAGGCAAGACGCGTGCGGTCGGGATCGTTGATGTATCCCCGGCCAACGCAGACTCCGGAGAAGACGATCTCTCCGGGGGCGCCGAGCGGCACCGGTGACAGGTGCTCATCGACGACGTAGACGTGCACATTGTTGACGGCACGACCGAGAGGTACCCCGCCATGGGTTGGCGGCTGGTCCATGATCTCATGGTTGGTGTCATCCGATGTCTCGGTGAGTCCGTAGGCATTGGCCAGCTTGATCCCAGGTTTGGCGGCGAACCAACGCTGCGTGAGCTCCAAGGTCAGCGCCTCCCCGGTGACCGACACGCAGTGCAGATCCGGTAGGTCCCGCGGGTGCTGCTCGAGGCATGACAGAAGGACTTCGAGGTATGACGGCACGACCTGCATCACCGCCACGTGGCCGTCGACGATCTGGTCGATGAACCGCTGCGGGTCCATGATCGTTTCCTGCTCGACAACCAGTGTCCGCCCGCCGACGAGGAGCGCTGAAACCAGTTGCCACAACGAGATGTCGAAGCACTGCGGTGCGACCTGGGCGACCACCTGCCCCTCGTCGATCTCCAGGTCGTCGATCTTGGCGTAGAGGTGGTTGAGCATGCCCGCGTGCTCGCACATTGCACCCTTGGGCTCACCGGTGGAACCGGACGTGAAGTAGATGTAGGCCAGCTGGTCCGGCGCAACGTCGACGCTGAGGTCACCGTCGGCATGGTCCTCCTCGTAGGCCGTGCCGACCAGGAGCTGCTGGACACCCGAGAGCGTCTCGAGGGCGGCCTCGAGCGCGGTCGTGCTGCCGGGTTCGGTCACCACGAGCTGGCACTGGGCACGGGCCAGCGTGGCCGCGATTCGATCGGACGGGAAGTGTGGCTCGATGGGCAAGTACACGCCACCCGCTTTGAAGATCGCCAGGACGGCGGCCATCCAGTCCAGGTTGCGTTCGGTAACCACAGCAACGACCGTTTCGCGGCGCAGCCCCCGGGCCAGCAGGGCTCGTCCGAGCCGGTTGGCACGGGCGTTGAGCTCACGGTAGGTCCACTGCTGATCGCCGTGGACGGCAGCGATGGCATCTGGGTGGGAGCGCACCCGCTGCTCGAACAGCTGGTGAAATCGGCAGTCGGGCAGCTCTCGCCGCGGTCCGGCCAGCCCCTCGAGCTGAATGTGGAGCTCCTCGGGGCTGAGCAAGCTCTGCCGCCCGTGTTCGGCTCGCGGATCGGCCCTGATCAGTGCGAGCGCCTCCAGGTGATAGCCGGCGATCCGGGAGGCGCAGTCTGCGTCGAGCAGATCGGTCCGGTACCGCAGCCAGAGCACTCGGCGGCCGCGTCGTTGCGACATCCCCACCCGCCAGACCTCGCCATCGGCTGAATCGAGATGGCCGAGAACGGGACCGAGAGCTTCGTTGCGGTCGCCGGTTGGATCGAACACCGCCTCGAAAGACGGTCCGGCAACGCCCAGCTCCTGCCGGGGGTCTTCGACAGGGAACTTCTTGTGTGACTGCAGCTCGGACGCGACGCGGTGCGCGTCCAGCAGCAACTCGCGCCACGAGTCGGGTTCGGTCGTCAGCCGGCACGGCAACGGTCGACTGCCGTTCGCCGCGACATAGCCGGTCACCACCTGCTTCTCGCCGGAGAGAGCGGCCAGCACCTTGGCATGCGCCGCGAGCAGGACCGAGGTGGACGCTACCCCGAGCTCGTCGGCCAGGCGACGCATGCCGGCGACGAGCTCGTCGGCGATCGTCTCCTCGTGCTCATCGACTCCGACCACTGGATCGAGCGTCCACCGCGGACTAGCGGTGAATCCGCCAGCGAGTAGCACACCGCGCCAGTAGTCTCCGTCAGCCTGTGTATCTCCCGTCACTGTGCTGCGCCCCGTTCATCGACACGGCGCCGCTCGCTGGTGGCAGCGGCGGCACCGCAATCGTCTTCATCGTCTCGACCGGTCGATCATCCCGGATCTCCCTCGCCGGGTTCTCTCCCCAGTGCGTGTGAGGTGGGACCTCGGCCCCCTTCATCAGAAAGGCGGCGGGGGCGAGCGTTGCGCCGTCGCCCATGGTCACGCCGTAGTGGACCAAGGCGCCGACCCCTAGCGTGCAGCCCGCGCCGATCGTCACGTCGTCGGACTTGAACGTGCCGTCCTCCTGCGAGTGAGGCTGGACGACGCTGGCGGCGTTGAGCACGCAATCGTCGCCGACGGTGATCATGGTCTTCTCGATCATGAGGCAGCCGTCGTCGAAGACGCGCTTGCCGATTCGGACCCCCATGAGTCGCCAGACGATGCTCTTGAACGGCGTGCCGTTGAAGAGCGCAGGCTGCCAACTCAACTTCCAGTAGCGCTCGATCCGCCAGGATTCCGGATCGTACATCGAGCAGTAGAGGGGCTCGAGGGCCCGGAAGCCCACTGCGGCCCGCTCCACGAGAACGTAGTAGAGGGTTCGGAACACCAAGCTGAGAATCGCAGCCGCCACGATCGCCGACGGGCCGAACCGCTGATAGAGGCCCGCCGCACCGAAGGCGAACAGGACGACTACGAACGACAGGACCCAACGCGACAGCAGATACAGCCCTATGGTCACCGCATTGTGCTTGTTCTTTGCCGCCAGCCGGCGAGCCAGCACGTCACCGGCCTTCAACTCGTCGAACTTCCGGTCACGCATGACCAGTCTCGGGATCTCGAAGCTCGGTGAGCCGAGAAACCCGACGCCCTCTCGAACCTCGCCCTCGACGGGAACCAAGACCTTCGACGCGTGTAGGCAGTTCTCCCCTGTCTTGGCCTGCGACGGATAGCCAACCTGGTTGCCGATGAAGCTCTGCGAGCCGATGGTCACCGGGGACACACGAAAGGATGTGCTCGAGTAGTCGGCATTGATGATCGACAGCCCATCGGCGACCATCGTGCCGGGGCCGACGGTGACCGCATACGGATTGTCGTGCTTCACGTTCAAGCCGAAATTCGCCCCAGTCTGTCCCTCGAATGAGACGCGATATCCGAGCCAGTACAGATAGTGCACGATGTAGGAGCTATCACCGAAGAGAGTGGTGAAGAACACGACGTTCGTCAGGCGCCCGATCGCCCGGTGTGCCCAGTAACGGAAGCCGTAGAGCGGATAGACCTTGTCCTGTTCGATCGCGAGGTTGAGCAGGCGAGGAATCGTGCCGACGAACACCAACCTGACGAGGGCGAAGCCGAAGAACAGCACAAGTGAGAAGACCAGAACGTCGCGATAGAACATCAGGCTGGTGAACCCCGACTCGCTGGAGCCCAGAAGCGCGTCGGGCGATATGCGCCATTCAGCCAAGATCGTCAGGCTGCCGGTCGCCAGCGGCAGGGTCACGGCGAAGAGGAGCAACAGCTGTACGAACGAGTAGGCGGCTCTCCTCAGGAACGGGCGGTCGGTCGGGGCAACCGCCCGGTAGTCCACCTCTGTTTGTTGCTTGGCCGGTGAACCTTGTAGATGCGCACCATCGGGTATGACCTGGCCTGCGTGCAGTGAGCTGGCGTGGCCGAGCTGCGCCCCGTCGCCCAGTGAGGTATCGATGTCGAGCACCGTCAACTCGCCAACGAATGCATCCCTTCCGAGGGTGACCGGGCCCATCTCGATCATGCCAGCCTGCGCCCGATGGCAGGTAAAGGACGAGTCCTTGCGGACAACGGTGTTGTCACCAATCGTGAGCAAATCGGTACAGACCGGCACGTTCCCGGAAAGGATCACGGCCCCCCGGCCGATTCTCGCCCCCAGCGCTCGCAAATAGAGCACGTAGATCGGTGAGCCGACGAACAGGACCAGCGGGTTACGCTGAATCAGTAACTTGACGAACCAGAACGTCACGTACCGAAGGCTCCAAATGGGGAACCGCCCGGGCTGCCAGCGACCGATCAGAGCCCATTTCGCCATGATGGGAAAGACGGACAGGCCGAGGAATACTGCGCTACCGTAGAGCGCCGACCTCAGATAGATGCTGCTCAACCCTGAGCCGGCCGAGATCCAGTCGTACCCAACACCGAGAACGAACGCAGACAACACCGTCAATTCG
>JAOTYQ010000138.1 GCA_029861725.1 Acidimicrobiia bacterium
GATCCTGACGACCAGCGCCGGGATCGTCCTCGGCCTCCTGGCCAACGCCCGCCGGATCGCGGTGCTCGCGGCCGACGGTGGCCTGGACGCTGCTCTGTCGCTGCCGACACCCACCCTCCCCCACATGCTCAGCCGGCGGGTCGAGCCGGTCAACCTCGGCGACATCGTCTTCGGGATCGGGTTGTTCATCGCCGCCGGCGACCCGACACCACAACGCGTCGCGCTGTTCGTGTTCGGGGTCGGCTGTTCGGTCCTCGTGGTCACCGGCTTCCTGGTCCTCGTCGGATCGTCGGCGTTCTTCGTCGGTCGGAGCGAGGCTGGGGAGCTCGGCTTCCACGCCCTGCTCTTGTTCTCCTCCTACCCGGTCGACATCTTTGCAGGGGCGACGAAGGTGTTCCTCTACGTGGTGGTGCCCGCCGGGTTCGTGAGCTCGGTCCCGGCCCGGATCATCGACGACTTCGATTGGCGGTGGGCATTGTTGCTGACGGCGGTGGCGCTGGCGGCGGCGAGCGCCGGCTGGGCGGCGTTCACGCTCGGCCTCCGCCGCTACAGCGGCGGCTCGCTGTGGACCCAGGCGTGACGAGACCGGCAGATCAGCCGATGGCCGTGCTGGCCCAGAGGCTCAGGATGGCGTCGGCCGGGAGGTTGCCGGCCGAGCGGGCCAGCACCCGGTTGTCGCCGTCCAGGTAGACGACGTAGGGAAAGCCGCTGCCGCCGTAGGCCCGGAACGCTGCGCTGGCGGTGTCGTCGCGAAGCGTGAGCGGTGTGAAGCCCTCGTCGGCCAGCCACCCCTCGGGCGGGTAGTTGCTCCGGCCGGCATCGACCGCGGTGGATACGGCGTACAGATCGAGCCCGTCTGGCACCTGGCCGTCGTCGATCAGTTGCTGCACGACCGGAACCTCCTCCTGGCAGTGGGGGCACCAGTGGGCCAGGAAATACACGACCTTCGGACGCCCGTCGGGGGCGATCGACACCTCGGTGCCTCCGAAGTCGGTGCCGGCGAGGGTCGGAGCCACCGTGCCGGCGGCCGGGTCACTGGCGACGTCGGTGATCTGGACGTCCGGTGGGAGCTCGACGAGCGCCACACCGTCTACCTCGACGATGGCGGTCTGCTCACCGGTGGCGTCTCCGTCGCGGTTCGTCGCCACCACTGCGACGGCCAGCAGGCCGACGACCACGATGGCGGCCACGATCAAGAGGAACCCTCGGCTCGACCGGTCGGTTGGTGCAGCGGTTGTCATGTCGATGCGCTCCTGGACAGAAGGACGAACACCAGTATTCCCACAAAACCCACCGCCGCCATCGTCGGGATCGTGACGAACCCGAAATGGTTCACCCAGCGCTCGGCGCACGAGTTGCCGGCGTCGCAGACACCCCCGATCTCGCCGGCCGACTGCTCGATCCGGTGGAACACCGACACCGGTAGGCCGATCGCAGCGAGTGCTCCCCCGGCGTAGGCCAGGCTTCGGCGGCGGGTCACCACCGCCGCGATCAGCACCGCAGCGGCCGGGTACATGAACGCTCGTTGGACCCAGCACAGGCGGCACGGCACGAACCCTGCCACTTCCGAGAGGTAGAGCGAGCCGAGTGTACAGGTCACGGCCACGGCCGCCGCCGCTTCGCTCGCAACGGGGCGGAGCTGTCCGAGGAACCCGAGTCGATCATCGCGATCGAACACGAGCGACACGCCGACCGCCGTCACGACCAAGGTCAGGGCGGCTGCAAGGAGGGCGAAGAACAACGTCGCCGTCTCGTGAGCCATAGCGCCAACGTAGCGGCGACTACGCCACGCCCGGCCGCAACAGCCCCCGCGCCTGGCGGACCACGTCGACGACGAATCGGTGCGGATCGTGCGTGCAGTCGGTCCAGGTGAAGTTGCGGATCGACCAGCCGAGGTTCTCCAGCCGGTTACGGCGGCGGGGGTCCTCGACGAACGAGCGATGGTTGAAGTGGAACGTCACGCTGTCGAGCTCCAAGCCCAGCCGGCAGTCGGGGTACGCGAGATCGAGGTCAAGCTACGAACTCGCTCTCGGGGTCTGCGACCCGATACTCGAGCTCCGGTCTCGGCAGCCCGTGATCTACGAGGAGGTCGGCGATGACGTCGCTCCACTCGCTCCGGCTCAACGTCTGCTCACCGGCGTAGGTCTCGAGGAGTGCCCGCAGGCCGGCGCTACCGTTGCGGCCGCGGCGGGCACCGGCGACCAGGGCCCGGGCGAGGTCGGACCAGTCGAGCTGCCGTCGACGCCGGGCGCTGTTGGCCGCTTCCCGGAGGGTCGGTTGTGAGACGACTCCGGCGAGATCGAAGATCGTCCGGGCCAGGCCGGAGACCGGGATCGACTCCATGGTGGTCTCGTCGACGCGATCCCATTGGGTCGAGCGGTGGACGGTCACACCGGAGCGAACGACGACCTTGGTCGACGGTACGGTCACCTCGATGCGGCCCGGGCGGCAACCGTCGAGCTGCCACAACACGGCCGCTGAGCGGTGCGACGCCACCCCGCCGAGTGCGTGGCATGCGGCGAAGAGGCGGCTGTGCCACGTGATCGGGTAGGCCGCGTGTTGGAAGACGCCTCGCTCCACCCGCCGCCACTCCCGGCAAGCTACGAGGCCGTCGATCTGGCGAGGCGTGAGGCCCGCCTCGGTTGCCTGGACTCGCGTGATGCAGCCGTGCTGCCGGCTCACGAGCCGGTGGATTCCGTCGAGCGGACCCATCGTCGCCTCTCCCGAAGGTGGATGCGACCGTTGCGGGGGAAGCGAGCTTGGAAGGCCAACGGTAGTGACTACCCGGCGAGCGACCAACCGGGCCCGCAACCTTCCCGAAAAACGTTGCCCCATCCACGCCAGAGGGGGATGGGGCAACAAATTTCGGGGTGGGCGGGGCGGCCGGGGCGGGCCGGCCCGCGGGCGCTAGCCGATCTCGTCGGGGGCGGTTCCGGTGGTCGGGAGCGGGGTGATGTCGGCGCCGTTGCCGCCGGTGGCGGCACGACCGTCGGCCCCGATCGAGGCGAGCCACTGGGCCGGGTCTTGTTCCTCGCCCTCGGACGAGTAGAACGACATCGGTTGGTAGTCGGGGGCTCGGGTCTCGAGCTCCCGGTGCCGCATCAACCCCGTGCCGGCAGGGATCAGCTTGCCGATGATGATGTTCTCCTTCAGCCCGATCATCGAGTCGGAGCGACCCTCGATCGCCGCCTCGGTCAAGACCCGGGTCGTCTCCTGGAACGAGGCTGCCGACAGCCACGAATCGGTGGCCAGCGACGCCTTCGTGATGCCCATGATCTCCGGACGGCCCTCGGCCGGCCGCTGACCCTCGGTGACGAGGCGGCGGTTCACGTCGGCGAACTGCCACTGATCGCAGCGCTCACCGGGAAGGAAGTCGGAGTCGCCCGGTTCCTGAATGGCGACCCGGCGGGTCATCTGTCGAACGATCAGCTCGATGTGCTTGTCGTGGATCGACACGCCTTGGTCCCGATAGACCTTCTGCACCTCTTCGACGAGGTACTGCTGGGTCTCGCGGATGCCCCGGATCTCCAAGAGCTCCTTCGGGTCGCGGGGGCCGTCGACGATCGCATCGCCGGCGGTGATTTCTTCGCCGTCTACGACTTCGAGCCGGGCCGCGAGCGGGATGAGGTAGTCGTCCTCGCTGCCGTCTTCGCCGACGATCGTGACGACCTTGCCCTTGCCCTCGTCCTCGGCGATGCGAACCGTTCCCGAGATGCGAGCCATCGTGGCCTTGCCCTTCGGACTCCGGGCCTCGAACAGCTCGACCACCCGGGGGAGGCCCCCGGCGATGTCGGCCCCACCGGCGACACCGCCGGTGTGGAATGTGCGCATCGTGAGCTGGGTGCCCGGCTCACCGATCGACTGGGCGGCGATCACGCCGACCGCCTCGCCGACCTCGATCTCCACGCCGGTGGCCAGCGACATGCCGTAGCTGGCGCCGGTGATGCCGACCGGGGAGTCGTCGGTGAGCGGCGACAGCACCCGGACCCGATCGATCGTCGGATCGTCGCGCAGGGCGACCATGTCCTCTTCCCGAACCATCGTGCCTCGAGGCAGGAGGGTGCCGTCTTGGAGGGTGACGTCGTCGGCCAGGACCCGGCTGTACAGACGGGTCTCGAGGTAGGTCCGGACCATTCGGGCATCGGGATCACTCGGGTCCGAGAGCTCGCCGGTGTGGCGGTTGTAGTAACCGTCGGGCTTGATGTCGTCGAGGAACAGGCCGCGCACCGGCTTGCCCTCCTCGAACGGATCCCGATCGTTGATGATGACCTCCTGTGCCACGTCGACGAGGCGCCGGGTCAGGTAGCCCGAGTCGGCCGTCCGGAGGGCGGTGTCGACGAGACCCTTACGGGCACCCGGCGTAGCGATGAAGTACTCCAACATCGTCAAGCCCTCACGGAAGTTCGACTTGATCGGCCTGGGGATCATGTCACCGCGGGGGTTGGCCACGAGACCGCGCATGCCGGCAATCTGGCGGACCTGCATCATGTTGCCCCGTGCTCCGGAGCCGACCATCATGTCGATCGGGTTGAACTGGCGCGACCGGAGGCTGACCTCCATCGCTTCGCGCACTTCGTCGGTGGCCGCGGTCCAGATCTCGACTTCCTTCTGGCGACGCTCACCGTCGGTGATGATGCCCTTGCGGAACTGCCCCTCGATCTTCTCGGCTTCCTCCTCGTGCATGTCGAGGATCGACTTCTTCTCCGCCGGCGTCTGGACGTCGTCGATCGACACGGTCAGGCCGGACTTGGCAGCGAACTTGAAGGCGAGCGCCTTGATCCGGTCGAGACTGGCCCCGACCTCGGCCTTCGGGTAGCTGGTCGCCAGCAGGTCGACGATGGAGCCGATGTCCCGCTTCTTGACGACATCGTTGACATAGGGGAAGTCGTCGGGGAGGGCCTCGTTGAAGAAGACCCGACCGGCCGTGGTCTTGTGATACGTGGCCGCCTGGCCGTTGGCAGGTTCGTCGATCAGGTCGGGATGGCGGAACTGGATCGGCGCGTGCAGCCCGATCAAGCCCGACTCGTAGGCCCGCTCGACCTCGTCGATGCGGCGGTACACGCCAGCGCCCGGCTCGTCTTCGACCTGCTCGGTGAGATAGAAGACGCCGATGACCATGTCCTGGGTGGGGGTGACCAGCGGCCGGCCATGGGCCGGTGACAGCACGTTGTTTGCCGAGAGCATGAGCACCCGGGCCTCGGCCTGGGCCTCCGCCGACAGCGGTAAGTGGACAGCCATCTGATCGCCGTCGAAGTCGGCGTTGAACGCCGTGCACACCAGCGGGTGGATCTGAACGGCCTTGCCCTCGACGAGTACCGGCTCGAAGGCCTGGATGCCGAGGCGGTGCAGCGTGGGCGCCCGGTTCAGCATCACTGGGTGCTCCTGGATGACGTCTTCCAGGACTTCCCACACCTGGGGCCGACGCCGCTCGACCATGCGCTTGGCCGACTTGATGTTCTGGGCCAGCTCCTGGTCGACCAGGCGCTTCATCACGAACGGCTTGAACAGTTCAAGCGCCATGATCTTGGGCAGGCCGCACTGGTGGAACTTCAGGGTCGGGCCGACGACGATGACCGAGCGGCCCGAATAGTCGACCCGCTTGCCGAGCAGGTTCTGACGGAACCGGCCCTGCTTGCCCTTGAGCATGTCCGACAGCGACTTCAGCGGCCGGTTGCCGGGCCCGGTGACCGGGCGACCGCGGCGGCCGTTGTCGAACAGGGCGTCGACCGCCTCCTGTAGCATGCGCTTCTCGTTGTTGACGATGATCTCGGGGGCACCGAGGTCGAGCAGGCGCTTGAGCCGGTTGTTCCGGTTGATGACCCGGCGGTACAGGTCGTTCAGGTCGGAGGTGGCGAACCGGCCACCGTCGAGCTGGACCATCGGCCGCAGCTCGGGTGGGATCACCGGCACGACGTCGAGGATCATCGCCCGCGGGTCGTTCTGGCGCCGGTCGTGCTCGTCGCGCCGGTTGAAAGCGGCGACGATCTTCAGCCGCTTGATCGCCTTCTGCTTGCGCTGGGCCGACAGCGGCTTGGTGCCGTCTTCGGGCTCGATGGCGAGGCGGAGCTTCAGCTCCTCCTCGTCGAAGTCGATCCGATCGATCAGCTGGGCGATGGCGTCGGCGCCCATGCCGCCCTCGAAGTAGTCACCGAACCGGTCGACCATCTCACGCCACAGCATCTCGTCTTCGAGGATCTTGCGGGGGAAGAGCTCCTTGAACTCCTCCCACGCCCGATCGAGGACGTCGAGCTCCATGTCGTACTGCTCGCGGGTGGCGGCCAGTTCCTTGTCGAAGGCCCTCTGGCGGGCGCGGATCTCGGTGTCCTTGGCCCCGTCGGACTCCATCTGAGCGATCTCTTTTTCGAGATCCTCGTGCTGCTCGGCCAGGCGGAGCTCCATCTCCTTGACGATCGCCTCGCGCTCGCCGATCACCTCCGCTTCCAGGTTCGGGAGATCCTCGGTCCGCTTGTCCTCGTCGACCCAGGTCACGAGGTTGGCGGCGAAGTAGATCACCTTCTCCAACTGCTTGGCCTTCAGCTCCTCGCGGGGCTCGGTGCCCATGAGGAGGTACGCCAGCCAGGACCGAGTGCCCCGGAGGTACCAGATGTGGACACAGGGTGCGGCCAGCTCGATGTGGCCCATGCGCTCGCGCCGGACCTTCGAGCGGGTGACCTCCACACCGCAGCGCTCACAGATGATGCCCTTGAACCGGACTCGCTTGTACTTGCCGCACGCGCACTCCCAGTCCTTGGTTGGGCCGAAGATCTTCTCGCAGAACAGTCCGTCCTTCTCCGGCTTCAGGGTCCTGTAGTTGATGGTCTCCGGCTTCTTCACCTCGCCGTTCGACCACATGCGGATCGAGTCCGCCGTTGCCAGTCCGATCTTCAGCTGATCGAAATCGTTGACGTCAAGCATTCGTTCCGTGCCTCTTCTCTCGATCGCTATCTCGGGGTCCCAGCGGCTCTGGCTGCGTCGTCTTCGTCGGATCCTCTTTCTGGTCGGCTGAGGTCGATCCCCAGCTCTTCGGCGGTGCGGAAGAGCTCGTCATCGAGCTCGCGCATCTCGATCTCGTTGCCGTCCTCGGCCAGTACCTCGACGTTGAGGCACAGGGCCTGCATCTCCTTGATGAGCACCTTGAAGCTCTCGGGAATGCCGGGCTCGGGGATGTTCTCACCCTTGACGATCGCCTCGTAGACCTTGACCCGGCCGAGGACGTCGTCGGATTTGATCGTGAGGAGCTCCTGCAGGCAGTAGGCGGCACCGTAGGCCTCCAGCGCCCAGACCTCCATCTCGCCGAAGCGCTGACCACCGAACTGGGCCTTACCGCCGAGCGGCTGCTGGGTGATCATCGAGTAGGGGCCGGTCGACCGGGCGTGGATCTTGTCGTCCACGAGGTGCGACAGCTTGAGGATGTACATGATGCCGACCATGATCGGCGTGTCGAACGGCTCGCCGGTCTGGCCGTCGTACAGGACGGCCTTGCCGTCGGGGCCGATCAGGCGGGTGCCGTCGGCCGCTTCCGGGTTGAGGTTCTCGAAGATGGTCTGGATCGTCGGCTTGTTGCCGGCCAGCTCCTCCTCGTCCCACTTGGCCCCGTCGAACACGGGCGTGGCCACGAGCGTCGACGGCGTGGTGAACGGTCGGCTCTTGCTCTCGGTGCCCCGGACCGGTGGCTGGCCGATCGGCTCCCCGTCGATCTCCCAACCCCACCGGGCGGCATAGCCCAGGTGTGACTCGAGCACCTGGCCCACGTTCATCCGGCTCGGTACACCGAGCGGGTTGAGGATGATGTCGACCGGGGTGCCGTCGATCAGATGGGGCATGTCCTCGACGGGAAGGATCCGGGAGATGACACCCTTGTTGCCGTGGCGGCCGGCGAGCTTGTCGCCGACGGAGATCTTCCGCTTCTGGGCGACGTAGACCCGGACGAGCTGGTTGACCCCTGGCGGCAGCTCGTGGCTGTCGTCGCGGTTGAAGACCTTGACCTCGATGACCTTCCCGGTCTCGCCGTGGGGCACCTTGAGCGAGGTGTCGCGGACCTCGCGGGCCTTCTCACCGAAGATCGCCCGGAGCAGGCGCTCCTCGGGCGTGAGCTCGGTCTCGCCCTTCGGGGTGACCTTGCCGACCAGCACGTCGCCCGGTCCGACGTCGGCGCCGACCCGGATGATGCCCCGCTCGTCGAGGTCGCCGAGGATGTCCTCGGACAGGTTGGGGATGTCGCGGGTGATCTCCTCCGGCCCGAGCTTGGTGTCGCGGGCGTCGATCTCGTGCTCCTTGATGTGGATCGACGTGAGCACGTCGTCGCGGGCGAGGCGCTCGCTGAGGATGATCGCGTCCTCGAAGTTGTAGCCCTCCCAGGGCATGAAGGCCACGACGAGGTTCTTGCCGAGGGCCAGCTCGCCGTTGTCGGTCGACGGACCGTCGGCCAGGAGGTCGCCGGTCTTCACCCGATCACCGGCCGACACCCGGGGCTTCTGGTTGATACAGGTGTCCTGGTTGGAGCGGTCGAACTTGAGGAGGCGGTGGACCTTCCTTCCCAGGTCCTTGTACTCGACGGTCAGGGCACGGCCGTCGGCCTCGACGACGACACCGTCGTCGAGGGCGATGAGCGTGTCGGCGGCGTCGGAGGCGGCTCGACGCTCGATGCCGGTGCCGATGTAGGGCGCCTCGGCGGTGAGGAGCGGCACGGCCTGGCGCTGCATGTTGGCACCCATCAGCGCCCGGTTGGCGTCGTCGTGCTCGAGGAACGGGATCAGGCCGGTGCCGATCGAGACGATCTGCTTCGGGGAGACGTCCATCATCTGGACCTCGTCCTTGGGCACCTGGGAGATCTCGGTGGTGGCACCGAAGAACACGTCGCGCTCGAGCTGGAGCTTCAGGTCGCGCAGCGAGGCGGCCTGGGGCGACCGCCGGGCGAGGACCCGGTCGTCGGCCAGGGTGCCGTCGGCGTCGACCCTGGCGTTGGCCTGGGCGACGACGTACTCCTCCTCCTCGTCAGCGGTGAGGAAGACGATCTCGTCGGACACCTTGCCGTCGGTCACCTTGCGGTAGGGGGTCTCGAGGAATCCGAAGTCGTTGACCCGGGCGTAGCTCGACAGATACCCGATGAGACCGATGTTCGGACCCTCGGGGGTCTCGATCGGGCACATGCGGCCGTAGTGACTGAAGTGCACGTCGCGCACTTCGAACCCGGCTCGCTCACGGGACAGGCCGCCCGGACCGAGCGCCGACAGACGGCGACGGTGGGTGAGGCCCGACAGCGGGTTCACCTGGTCCATGAACTGCGAGAGCTGCGAGGTGCCGAAGAACTCCTTGATCGCGGCCACGACGGGACGAATATTGATCAGGGTTTGTGGAGTGATCGCTTCGACGTCCTGAGTGGTCATCCGCTCTCGGACGACCCGCTCCATGCGGGACAGGCCGATGCGAACCTGGTTCTGGATCAGCTCCCCGACCGAGCGGACCCGGCGATTGGCGAAGTGATCCTGATCGTCGAGGCGGTAGCCGGGCTCGGCGATCATCAGGTGCAGGAGATAGGTGGCCGAGGCCAGTACCTCACAACGAGCCAGGACCGACTGCTCGAGATCGGGCTTGTCGAGGTCGAGCATCGGGAACAGGCGCCCGAGCTTGTCGATCTCGGGACCGAGCTTGCGGTTCAGCTTGTAGCGACCGACCCGGGACAGGTCGTAGCGCCGGTTCTCGAAGAACGCGTTGCGGAGGTAGGTGCGGGCGGCTTCCAGGGTCGGCGGCTCGCCCGGCCGGGCCCGCTTGTAGATCTCGACGAGGGCCTCGTCCTGGGTGGGAGCGATCTCGCGATCCTTCTCCCACTGGCCTTCCAGGAACTCGTAGTGACGGACGAACGCCTCGAGGAAGCCGGGCGCGTTCTCCTCGTCGAACCCGAGGGCTCGCAGCATCGTGAACAGCGAGAGGCGGCGCTTGCGGGCGACCCGGACCCCGGCGGTCGGGTCCTTGCCGGGCTTCTGCTCGACGTCGAACTCGATCCACTCGCCCCGGTAGGGGTGGATGGTGCCGGTGACCATCTGATGCTTGGCGAGGTTCCGGAGGCGGAACCGCTCACCGGGCTGGAAGATGACGCCCGGCGACCTGACGAGCTGGGAGACGACCACGCGCTCGGTGCCGTTGATGACGAACGTGCCCTTCTCGGTCATCATCGGGAAGTCGCCCATGAAGACCGTCTGTTCCTTGATCTCGCCGGTCGTCGCGTTGATGAAGCGGGCCCGAACGAAGATCGGGGCCGAGTAGGTCATGTCCTTTTCTTTGCACTCCTCGACGGAGAACTTGGGGTAGGGCTTCAGGTCCTCGTCATGAGGATCGAATTCCAGTTCGAGCTGAAGTGTCTCCGTGAAGTCCTTGATTGGACTGATATCACGGAAAGCATCGGACAGACCCTGCTCCAGGAACCAGCGGAACGAGTCGCGCTGGACGGCAATCAGGTCAGGAAGCTCGAGCGCCTCCTTAAGATTGCCGAAGGAGTAGCGGTCGCGAGCGACAGTACGTGCAGGCAAGAGGCACCACCAGATAGACCACGAGGAGCTACAGAGCGTGCCCGAAAGCGGGTACCCGACGCGATTGTCCCTCGGGATCTCAGCAACGAGTCGGAGCGACGACAGAACCAGGTGGGGCCAGCGAGCACGGCTTTCCCAGCATATGCCGCGCGGAGTCGACCAACAACCAAATTCGTCGCGGCATCGTAAAAGACCAGCAGCGGCAGGTCAAGGTTCTTTGTCGAAACAATAGCTGGCACCGAGCGGGCTGCAAACGACGAGACCCCGGCGGGCTGGCCGGGTGCGGCGGGCCCGCCGGGGTCCCCCAGTCGTGGTCGAGCAGGGCCTCGGGGCTGGGCGCCCCGGGTGGGGCCGATCAGGCGAGGTCGACGCTGGCGCCGGCCTCTTCGAGCCTGGTCTTGGCCGCTTCGGCGTCGTCCTTCGAGGCAGCCTCGAGCACGGCCTTGGGGGCCGACTCGACCAGCTCCTTGGCCTCCTTGAGGCCGAGGCTGGTGAGCTCCCGGACGGCTTTGATGACCTGGATCTTCTTGTCACCGGCACCGGTGAGCACCACGTCGAACTCGGTCTTCTCCTCTTCGGCCGCTTCGGCTGCGCCGCCGGCTGCGGCCGGGGCGACCACCGCGGCCGGAGCGGCCGCGGTCACGCCGAACTTCTCCTCGAAGTCCGACAGCAGTTCCGACAGCTCCAGCACGCTCATGCCAGCGATCGCGTCGAGAATCTCGTCTTTGGTCAGGGTTGCCATGGTTCAGTCTTCTCCGTCTTCTCCGGCCTGCTCGGCCGCGTGGTCGTTCTCTTCCTCTGCAGTGCTGGCGTCGGCCCGGGCATCCTCAGCCGCCGGCGAAACGTCGACAGCAGCCGCATCCTCAGCCGCCGGCGAAACGTCGACAGCAGCCGCATCCTCAGCCGCCGGCGAAACGTCG
>JAOTYQ010000139.1 GCA_029861725.1 Acidimicrobiia bacterium
CTGGCCACGGCGATCGTCGACGCCCCTTCGACCAGGTGGCGGCTGGTGTAGAGGATCCCGTCGACGACGAAGCCGCTTCCCCGCACGCGTCCCTCGCACGACGACCCGACCACGCGAACCGTCACCGCCGCCGCCACCCGATCGAGGCGGCTCCGGTCGGCCGAGCTGAGCGATGCCCCGGGCTCTTCCTCGCCCCCGGCTCGGCCGCCAGCAGCGGCGGCCGAGCACAGGGCGAGGAGCGCCGCGCCGGCAAGGGAGATTCGCACGATCCGCCACCGCTCCACCGACGCCAACGTAGAACGTCACCAGCTGACAAGACATGGGGCGGTCCCCCGGCCGACCAGGTCGAACGGTCCCGGCTGAGCGGGGAGATCGACCTGTGCCAGCTCAAGACCATGCGCACCCTCACCCGTCGCTTGTCAGACTGCCCTGTTGTCTATCGGACTCCAATTGCGGTGATAGAGATTCCTGCAGCTCCACTGACTCTCTCGTCGTCTGTGTGGTGCGGCCCCGGCTGCGCCATCATGCTTGCGATGATCCCGGCGACGAGCGACCACATCCATCTCGACCATCTCGCCCTGGCCAGCACCCACGCCTGGGACCAGGTCATCCGTTACGCCTACCAGCTGGGTGGACGGTGGCTGGGCGGCCCAGCGCTCGATGACTCCAGCGGGTTCTACTTCTGCCAGGTCGAGCTCGAAGGTGGTGCGAAGCTCGAGTTCCTCGAGCCGGTCGAAGGGGACGGGAGCGAGTTCCTCCGCCGCTTCCTGAATCGCAACGGCCCCGGGCCCCACCATCTCACGTTCAAGGTCCCCGACTTCGACGCCGCCGTTGCCGCGGTGAGCGCCGCCGACTACGACGTCATAGCGATCGACCGCTCGGATCCCGACTGGCACGAGGGCTTTCTCCATCCCAAGCAGAGCCATGGCATCGTCATCCAGCTCGCCTACCAGGGAGCAGAAGACACCGAGTGGCCGGTCGACACCACCCTTCCCCCGGCGTTGCGAGCCGAGCCTCCCGTTCTCGATGCCATCGAGCATCTCGTGGCCGACCTCGACGCTGCGGTGGCGCTGTTCACCGGTCCGCTGGCCATGTTGGAAAAGGAGCGAGGTAGGGGCGCGGACGGGCGCTACGCCGTCGTCACGTCAGGACCGTGGCGACTCGTCCTGATCCAGCCCGAGCGGCCGGACTGGCAGCAGTGGCTCGGAGGCCGCAGCGGCCGCGTGCTGCGGCTGTCGTTCGAGGTGGCCGAGCCGGGCACCGTTGCCGGCGCCGAACCAGCGGCCGAGAGTGCCTACGAAGTCGCACCCGAGCGCAATCTCGGCACCCGGCTACGACTCCGGGCCCGCTCGGTGCCCAACGGGCGGTGAGTTGGAGTGGGACGCGCCACCGGGCACAGCCACAGCGGGATCGAGGCGGCAGCGCTCCGGGCCGTGCTCCTCGATGCTGCCGAGTACCGACCGCCGGGGACCGCCGAGCCCCGAGCCGCCGTCGCCGCCGTCTTCGGCCCCGGGCCCGCCGATACCGAGCTGCTCTTCATCCAGCGGGCGACGCGTATCGGCGACCCTTGGTCGGGCCACATGGCGTTCCCCGGCGGTCGGGCCGAGGACGGCGATCGCGACTCGTTCCGGACCGCGGAGCGGGAGACGGTGGAGGAGGTCGGGCTCGATCTCGGCCCGGCCCGTCGGCTGGGCTCGCTGACCGACGTTGACGGCGGCCGGGCCACGAACCGCCTCGTGACGGTTTCCGGTCATTGCTACTGGATGAGCGGCGACCGTCCCGAGCTGACTCTCAACGAGGAGGTGGCGGCGGTGACTTGGGTGTCGCTGCGAGATCTGCTCGACCGGGACCGGTACATCGACTACTGGTACCCGCCGTCGCAGTCCAGCTTCCCCGGCATCCAGCTCGACGACGAGGGTCAGGTGATCTGGGGACTGACGCTGAGGTTCCTAGCCGATCTCTTTCGCCGCCTCGATCGGCCGTTCATCATCGACTGACGCTCCGGCCCGGCTCCTCTACGTTTCGCCGGGGGCAGAACTGCCAGGAAACCGGCCTCGATGTGGGGGCGACGAGACATCGAGGCCGATTTCCTGCGATCCTGGTGAGCGCCACCTCCGACGCCGGTCGGAGTTGTGGGGCTGAGGGGCCGACCTAGCCGGGTCTGCTGTGGGCAGCGTCGGTGGCGCTCACCGGTCCCCGCCGTGGGACTTCGAGTGCTCTCCGCCTGGGTCCATCGATCGGAGCGTGGGCGCCGCCGCCAACACTCCGCTTCTCGCTTCGCCGCGATCGGGGCCCAACGCGCTCGTTTCCCGATCAATCGATTGAATTAGCAACACCGCGACCTCACCGGCACGCCGTAGCGCGCCTCGTTCAGGGGTGCTGACTCCGACCAACTGCCGGAGACGACCCGCCGTCATGTCGCTGAACGTCGATTGCCCCGTCCTTCGCTCAGCTACCTGCGCTGGGATGCAACGTATCCGTAACAGCGGAGCTAAGCAATGATGCTTACGAAAAACTCGTCTCACCTCGGGAAATGCACCCAGCGTGACCGCCTGTGAACGGCTGACCTGGGAGTTCTGTTGAAGCACGAGCAATCAGCTCGCTTCGTCGACACGGAGCGTGCCGAGCGCTGCGCAAGTCAAAGGTCACCGTTTCGTCATAGTCCAGGCGACGTTCGCCCCACCTCGCCGTCCGGCTTGAAGTGATGGTGGGCCAGCCGGGAGACTGGGGACGGTACGTTCCCGGGAGGTTCACATGCGAGTTCTGGCCGGCACCAGCCGAGGGGTGTTCTCGGTCGACAGCGCCCCGATCGACGGGGGGGCCACCACACAGGTGCTAGAGAGCCGAGGTGTGCGCGACCTGATCACGATCGAAGGTCGACTGTTCGCCGCCACGGGCGCCGGCCTCCATCTCTCCGACGACGACGGGACGACCTGGGAGCCCGGGGGACTCGAGGATCTCGAGGTGTGGCAGGTCCGGGGAGCAGGCGACGGGATGGTGTACGCCACGACGCAACCGGCGGGTCTGTTCCGCAGCGACGACGCCGGCGACCACTGGGCCGAGATCGAGAGCTTCTCGGCGATGCCAGAGGCCACCGACTGGTGCGTCCCCGTCGAGCCTCCCCTTCCCGGGCGGGCTCGGGCGCTGGTCATCGACGCCCACGATCCGCAGAGGATCTGGGTTGGCGTCGAAGTGGGCGGCGTCATGGCCACCTCCGATGGCGGCGCCACCTGGAAATCGGTGCTGCCTGGTGACAACCCCGATCTGCACATGTTGTTCGCCCACCCCGATCAGCCCGGCACGCTTTTCGCCTCGACCGGGTACGGGCGCTTCGACGGCGTCGCCGAGATGGTCGAGGGGAACGCCGGAGTGTTTCGCTCGGTCGACCATGGGGAGACGTGGACCTATGCCTGGGCTGGGGTCACGCCACGCTACTCACGACCGATGTGCATCGACCATCGCAGCCCCTATGGCCTGACTGTTGCCAGCGCCCCAACGGCGTTCTCCAATCACCGTGAGGATGGGGGCGCAAGGGCGATGCTCTTCCGGTCGGTCGACGGAGGCGATTCGTGGCGGTCGCTGTGCGACGAGCCCCACACGCCGTCGTCGGCGAACTTCCACGGTCTGACCACCGACCCCGAGCATGCCGGAGGCGTGATCGTCGGGACCGATACCGGGGAGGTCTGGCGGGTGAGCGACCAGGCCGAGTGGTCACTGCTCGGAGCCGGCATGCCAGCTGTGCTGTCGATCGTGGCCTACTGAGGTCCCTCAGGCTTCCACCGTGACGACGACCACCGGAACCGAGTAGGCGCGCCGGACCCGGCTCGGTAGATCGATGCGCAACCATCGCGACACCGACGAGGGCAGCGTCGAGATGATGATCTCATCGAAGCTCGACCTCTGCATCACCTGCGAGATCGCCTGGAACGGGTCCGGCCCGCCAACCTCGCTGCTGAAGTCAACGCCCTGCTCGCTGAGCTTCTCCGTGAACGTCGACAACCTCGAGTCGGCACTGGCTCGATCGCGGGCGATCGCCTCGTCCAGCCCCACGACGTCGGTCACCGCATAGCCCGACAGCGGATCGCCGGCCATCGCCGTGAGTTGGCGTGTCTCGCGCGATCGGGTGGCCGGCACGAGGATGTGGAACTCGGCCGGACCGGCGGCAGAGCGCTCGGCGACGAGCTTGGGGATCTTGTCGCGGGCCAGGGTCTCGTTGGCCACGATCAGGTACCGCTTGACCGTCACGTCCGGTTCGCCACGGACCGGGCTCGGGCGGCTCCGATCGACCTGGAACGCGACTTCGAGCTCCAGACGGTAGAACGTGTCCCCCGACTGTCGGATTACCGTGTCGAGGTCGGTGACGCGGGCGTACTCCAGGTGGGTGATCGTCTTGGCCGCCTCGACCACCCCGTTGCGGGCTGCGTCCTCCCACGAGTCGGGTGAGCTGCCGACGAGCCGGATCACTCGGTAGGTGTGCTCACCGTGGGCGCTACTGTCGTTGTTCGACCCGGTGGTCATCGCCTTACTCGATTGGGTTCTCGTGCTTGAAGGACAGGCGCACCTTCGATCGGAACAGCACGACCTCGCCATCCTCGACCATTACGTCCTGCTCGATGACTCGGGCCACTCGCAGGTCCCGGAGGGTCTTGGCCGCCTCCGCCACGGCGTTGGCGGTGGCCCGTTCCCACGACTCGGCACTAGTGCCGATCAGCTCGATGACGTTGTAGACGCTCTCCGACATGGGCCAGACCCTAGTGACCACCAGCGCCGGACTCCAGGGTCTTGCCCGACAAGCTTTGGTGAACGGCTGGGAGGGCGGCGGACGGCCAAACTATCGTCGAGGAGACATCCTCGTCGGAGCGCTACGGGCGGCCGAGATCGGTCGCCTGGATGCGAGAACTCGGCCGGCGAGTCAGCGGACGACCCGGGAACCACCATGGAAACGAACCCTGTCCAGGACTGGTCCACCGACTACGACGTGACCGATGTCGGCTACCAGACGAATCCGTATCCGATCTGGGACGAGCTGCGCCAGACCTGCCCGGTCGCTCGTACCGAACGCCTGGGGGGCTCGGTGCTCCCGACGAACTGGGACGATATCGCCGCGGTCGCCTACGACACCGACCGCTTCTCGTCCCGCGATGTCGGCGTGCTCCCGATACCAGCCGAGAGCTCGACCGCCCTGATCGCGCCACCGATCACATCGGATCCGCCGTTCCACACCGAGGCGCGCCGGATCCTCCTGCCGTTCTTCAGCCCGAAGGCGGTCGAGCGGCTCACCGTTCGCACCCGCGAGATCGCTGCCGAGTTGCTCGACGTCCTCGAACCGGAGTCGGTGGCCGACGCAGCGGGCGACTACGCCCAACACATCCCCGTTCGGGTGATCACCCACATGCTGGGCATCGCGCGCCATGACGAGCCGATGTTCACGGAGTGGGCCATCGACATCTTCCAGCGGGCGGCCGAGCAGCCCGAGCTCGGCCGGTCCACTACCAGGGCGATCCTGGCCTACTTCGAAGGCGAGGTCGCCGACCGTCGGGTGGAAGGCCGTGACGATTTGATCACCGAGCTGCTCCGGGCCGAGCTCGATGGCGCCCCGCTGACCGACAAGCACGTTCTGGGCACCTGTTTCCTCCTGCTGATGGCGGGGATCGACACCACCTGGAGCTCGATCGGCTCGAGCCTCTGGCACCTCGCCACCCACCCCGAGGACCGTGACCGGCTGGTCGCCGAGCCCGAGCTGATCCCGACCGCCGTTGAGGAGCTCCTACGGGCGTATGCCCCGGTCACGATGGCGCGGGTCGCCGTCGAGGACACCGCGATCGGCGACTGCCCGGTGCACGCCGGTGACAAGGTCTTGCTCCCGTTTCCGGCCGGAAACCGGGATCCCGAGAAGTTCGAGCGGGCTGACGCCGTCGTGCTCGACCGGGCCCGCAACCGGCATTTCGCGTTCGGAATCGGCATCCACCGGTGCCTCGGCTCCAACCTCGCCAGGATGGAGCTGCAGGTCGCCATCGAAGCCTGGCTGGAGCGGTTCCCCCGATTCGAACTGGTACCGGGCGTCGACGTCAGATGGGCCGGCACCCAGGTCAGGGGACCGCGCGAGATTCCCGTCGACCTGCGGGGAGCTGGCTAGGCGACGTCCTCGACCTGCGCACCGACCCTGCGGATGGCCCATCCCGGTTGGCTCAGGACCGTCCGGGGAACCGATCTCGCCGGACGGCGATGCTGGTGGCGGCTGCCACCACGGGCGATACCGTTCAGCAGACAGCTCTGCGGCGGCGGTCGGGTTGCGGCTCACGGCGACGAGCTGCAGGCGAGGACACAGTCTCGGCAGCCGGGAGCGGGAGGTCTGAGGTGCAATCGGGGAGTCGTAATCCGTGATGTCACAACGACTCGCCGGGGCGGGCGGCGGGCGCCGCTTTCTCGGGACGATCGCGGGCAAGATCACGCTGCGGATGCTGCTCGTGGCCGCCATCCCCGTCCTTGCGGTGGGTGCGCTGACCGTCGGCAGCCTGCTCGCTCTCGCCGACCGCACCGACGACCGGTTGGCCTCGAACCGGGCCGATCTGACCGAGGAGACCATCGGTGCGAACCGAGCGGACCAGGCACGGCTGGTGCTGAGCCGCATGAGTGCGTTCGTCGATGAGCGAATCAGCGACACGATCGACTGGAGTCGGGCAGCGCCAATCGTCGAGGCCGCAGGAGCCGAGTATCCGGAGCTCGCTGGCCTGGCCGGTCGGTCGCCGGAGTCCGCCGACTCCCAGTTCGAGCCGGACCATTTGCTCGACGCTTCGGGCCGGTCGAATCGTTGGCTGCGAACTCAGACCGTAGATCAACCGGCGTTCGTCGACGCGCTCATCACCGACGCCTCGGGCTTCACCGTCGGCTCGTCGGGCGATTCGGACGACTTCACCAACGCCGATCACGACTGGTTCGCTGGGGCCTGGGACCAAGGCGTTTTCCTGGGGCCGGCCGAGGTCGATGAGGCTTCCGACGGCGCCACATTCGTCATAGCGGTGAGGATCCACGATCCAACGAACCGGCGCCCGCTCGGCGTGTTGAAGGCCGTCGTCGATACCTCGGCGCTCCAGGTGTACGCCGACGAGGTCGCCGATGCATCGGCCGGTGTCGGGGTTCGGGTCATGACCAGCTCGGGCCTGCTGCTCGCAGAGACGGAATCGGGTCACGATCCGAGCCGGATATCAACCCAGCTGACCCTCGACGACGCTGACGGCGAGGCCTACGCCGAGGCGTTGGGTGGCTCCGAACAGAGCGGGCCGGTCATCAGCGACGACTCGGTCGGGGGCTTCAGCAGGAACGACCCGGTCAAGAGCGTGTCCCGGCTCGACGTCGACGTGCCGAACCACGACTGGGTGGCGTTCGTCGAGCAGCCCGCGTCGTCGGCCCTGGAGCCGCTCGACGGCCTGGAGTCCCTGAGCTCCGACCTCAACACGACCGCTCGAGTCCTCATCTTCGTCGTGTCCGGTCTCGTCGTGGCGGCGATGGGGCTCGCGTATCTCCTCGCTCGGCTGCTGGCGACGAGGATCGCGCGACCGATCAATCACCTGCGGGTCGAGGCCAACCGGCTGGCCGATCGCGAGCTGCCCGAACTGGTGAGCTCCCTCAATGCACCCGACGTCACCGGTGAGATTCCGGTGGTCACCCCGATCCGGATCGACGCCGACGGCGAGGTCGCCGAGCTCGCCTCGGCGTTCAACTCGGTCCGGTCGACTGCGGTCGAGCTGGCCGCCGCCCAGGCGATCGGGCGCACGAAGGACGTGTCGAACGTCCTGCTGAACCTCGGTCGCCGCAACCAGCAGCTCGTGGGGCGGCAGTTGCGCTTCATCGACGATCTCGAGCGCTCCGAGTCCGATCCAGACGCGCTGCGCAACCTCTTCCTACTCGATCAGATGGCGACGAGGATGCGCCGCAACGCCGAGAGCCTCCTCGTCCTCGCCGGCGAGGACTCGCCCAGGCGGGTGAGTCATGCCCGTCCGATCGAGGAGGTCGTACGGGCAGCGACCGGCGAGGTCGAGGACTATGCGAGGGTCCGGCTGGCCTCGACCGACGCAGTCCTCGTGCAACCCAACGTGGTCAACGACATCATGCACCTGCTGGCTGAGCTGATCGAGAACGCGACCAACTTCTCGCCGCCGGAGGAGCCGATCGAGATCACCGGCGTCCGGGAGCTCGACGGCTCCTACACACTGTCGATCGTCGATCGGGGGGTCGGGATGGGTCCGGCCAAGCTCCGTGAGGCCAACGACCGCCTCAGCGACCCGATCTTCGCCGGCGAGAGCACGTCGAGCTTTCTCGGGCTCTTCGTCGTTGGCCGGTTGGCAGCCAGACACGGGATCGACGCCCGCCTCGTCGAGTCGGCTCCCTCGGGGATCACTGCCCTGGTAACGCTTCCACCGTCGTGTGTCGCCGACATCCCGGAACCGGTCGGCGAGATGACCAGTAGCCGTTTGAGCCGGCCCGAGCCCGTGGCCGACAGCGCAGCCTCGTGGCCGGCACCGGCCATCACCCACCCCCGTCCGGCCCGAGGTGGCCGCACTCGCCCGGCCGCTGCGGTCCCCTCAGCAACAGAGTCAGCCGTCTTCCAGGGCGAACTGACCGAAACGACGAGCGACACCGCCGACAGCACCAATACCGTCGGCAGCACCGACACCGTCGACACCGTCGACTCCGCGCCCACCGGTCACGACGAAGCGGTCGGCGACACCTCGCCGGACGGGCCCGATGGCGAGGCGCCCTTCTTCGACCCGAGGACCACGGCGGACCTACCCGCTCTGGCGGTGTCGCCCGTCGAGGAAGACCAGTCCGCCGGACGGCCCATACCCCCGTTCCGGGCCCGAGAGTCGAAGTTGCCGGTGGGCGTACCCGACGGCGACGACGGGCGACCGGCCGCCGACCCCGGTAAGGACCGCTTCCGCGTCCGCAAGCGCGTCCGCCGCCATCAGGAGACGTCAGTCGACGCCGTGCTCGAGCCCGTGCCGGTGGCTGGAGACGACGAGTCGGCCGAGCTCCGAGCGGCCGAGGTGCGCGACAAGCTCAATCGTTTTGCCAGCGGCGTTCGGGCGGCGAAGGATGGAGCCGGCCAGGTGGCCCTGGACGGCAGTCCCGACAACGACGACGAGGCCGACGAAGAAGCGAGGCAGGAGTGACGGTGGGTTCCGCTCGCGACGGCCACGAGCTCGACGTGACCGAACCAGCGCGCAACGTGAACTGGCTGCTCAACAACTTCGCCCAGCGGACCCCGGGGGTCAACGAAGCGGTCGCTGTCAGCTCCGACGGCTTCCTGCTCGCATCCTCGGCCGGGGTCGACGCCGACGGCATCGAGCAGTTCGCCGCCATCATCTCGGGCTTGAACAGCCTCACACGAGGCGCGGCGGAGCTCTACGACTACCGCGACGTGCGCCAGGTGATCGTGGAGATGGAGCGCGGCTACCTCTTCGTGATGGCGGTCGACTCCGGCTCGACCGTCGGGGTGCTGGCAGACGAGAAGAGCGACGTCGGGCTCGTCGGCTACGAGATGGCACTGCTGATCGATCGTGTCGGCACGCTGCTCACCCCAGCTCTCATCGATGAACTGAAGAACGCGATCTCGCTCCGAGGGCCGCAGGAGTAGGTGACCAGCATGAGCGACGGGCGGTGGGATGGCGTCGACGATGACAGGGTGGAGCACGACGACGAGGCGAGCCTCGTCCGCCCCTACATCATCACCGGCGGGAAGACGCAGGCGTCAGCGTCCGACCTGCCGATCGAGTCGGTCGTCGCCACCGCCGAAGGAGCTCCTACGTACCTGCTCGGCTTCGAGCGTCGCGAGATAACCCAGCTGTGCACCGATCCCACCTCGATCGCCGAGGTCGCGAGCATGCTCGATCTGCCGCTCGGCGTGGCCAGGTTCCTCGTGACGGATCTCGCCCAGCAGGGCTTCCTCGACACCCAGACCACAGCCGCCACCGCCGAGGTCGAGCTCCTCGAACAGCTCATCGAGGGAATCCGGGCGCTATGAGCGCAGTCGGCGGCCCCCCGGCGACGCACGTGTCGGCCAAGATCGTCGTGTCGGGTCCTTTCGGCGTCGGCAAAACCACCTTCGTCGGCGCGATCTCGGAAATCACCCCGCTGCGGACCGAGGCGGCGATGACCACCGCCGGGTTCAGTGTCGACGACCGGGCGTTCCTCCCCGACAAGTCGACGACGACCGTGGCTCTCGACTTCGGGCGGGTGACGATCAGCGAGACGCTCCGGCTCTACCTCTTCGGCACGCCGGGACAGGACCGGTTCGGGTTCATGTGGGACGATCTGGTCGACGGTGCACTTGGGGCGGTGGTCCTGGCCGACACGAGACGGCTGGAGGACTGTTACCGAGCCATCGACTACTACGAGGGCCAGCGCGTGCCGTTCATCGTCGCGGTCAACCAGTTCGAGGACGGCCCTCGCCACCGACTCGACCAGGTCCGAGCTGCGCTGAACATCGAAGAGGAGGTCCCGATCGTTCGCTTCGACGCCCGCGACCGGGAGGCGGTCAAAGAGGTGCTCATCCAGCTCCTCGACATGCTGTTGACCCGGAGCCGCCAGGCCGTCGCCGTCAGTGAGCCACCGGCCACGGCCTGAGGGCGCCGCACCCGCTCGTTGCCGCACCGAGAAGGCTGACACCGGCCAGGTTGTGCTAGGCCATGAGCCATGGCCTACGACGCATTCGACCTGACAGGCAAAGTCGCGGTCGTGACCGGCGGCAATGGCGGCATCGGGCTCGGCTTCGCCCGCGGTATCGCCTCGGCGGGCGCGGCCGTGTGCATCTGGGGAACCAATCCCGACAAGAACGCCGCGGCCGAAGCCGAGTTGAAGGCTCTGAACCCGGACGCCAGCGCAGTGGTGTGCGACGTCTCCGACGAAGCGCAGGTCGAAGCATCGATGGCTCAGGTCATCGAGCGGTACGGACGGATCGATGCCTGCTTCCCCAACGCCGGGATCGGAACCCAGAACCAAAAGCCGTTCTACGAGCACTCCAACGAGGACTGGTTCAGCGTGATCGACGTCAATCTGCACGGCGTGTTCTACACGCTGCGGGCGGCGACCCGACAGATGGTGGCCCAGGGCGAGGGCGGCTCGCTGATCCTGACCTCGAGCGGGACGGCGATCCAGGGCTCGGCCAAGGGCCAGGCCTACGCCGCGACGAAAGGGGCGATGATCGCCATGATGCTCGGATTGTCGACCGAGCTCGCCCGGCACAAGATCACCGCCAATGCCATCATCCCCGGCTGGGTCGACACGGCGATGACCGCCCCGCTGTTCGGGTGGGACAAGTTCGTCGACAACGTCATGCCCCGGATCCCCATGCGTCGTTGGGGCACTCCGGACGACTTCGGCGCCATCGCCGTGTACCTGATGAGCGATGCATCTCGCTGGCACACCGGCGACGTCATCAAGATCG
>JAOTYQ010000720.1 GCA_029861725.1 Acidimicrobiia bacterium
TCGCTCCCGAACCACGTAGCCCAGGTCGGCTTCGATCGCCCGGGCGTAGCGGGCGATGGTCGACAGGCGAGCGTCGGACCGGCCCGACTCGAGTCGGGCCAGCGCCGGTTGTGACGTGCCCATCCGGTCGGCCACCGCCGCTTGCGACAGGCCCTTGGCTCGCCGCAGCTCGACCAGCCGGCCGATCAGCGCACCGGGGTCCTCCGCCATCGCCTCGAACCCGGGAAAGACCGACCGATCCGGTGTCATATCGAAAACGATATATCAAGCTCCCCGATATCGCATGCGGTAGCCCCGAAATTTGATGGCTCAGACACCGCTGACGTGGCTAGACCATCGGATTTCGGGCTTCGGGGCGCGGACCGGCCCCGGCGACAGGTCGCGCCCATCCGCCCTCCGGCTCAGACAAGGGCGCATCACCCAACCCCACACCGGAGCCATGCAGCGGAGGAGTTCGCGGCAACCCAGCAAGGTTGCTGCGAACTCCCGAAGGCCGCCCTCCGGGCAGCCGCCTCAGACAAGGGCGACGTCGGTGATGACCTCGACCAGGGCCGGGCCGGGATGGCTGATCGAGGTAGCGAGGGCGTCGTCGAGCTGGTCGATGGCGGTGACCTTGGTGCCCTTGGCCCCGGCCAGCTCGGCCAGCTCGGCGAAGCTCGGGTTGTGGAGGCTCGTCTGCCACACGTCGAACTCGGCGGTGCGCTGCTCCTTGGAGATCTTGCCGAGCTCGTGGTTGTTGAGCAGCACATGGGTGATGTCCATGCCGTACTTGACCGCCGTGGTCAACTCCATGGCGTACTGGCCGAAGCCGCCGTCGCCCGAGACACCGATCACCTTGCGTTGGTCCCCGACCGCAGCCCACGCTCCCATGGCGGCCGGGAAGCCGAACCCGATCGAGCCGAGATAGCCCGACATCAGCACGTCCTGCCGGGCCACCTCGAAGTAGCGGCCGAAGCTGTACGTGTTGTTGCCGACGTCGACGCAGAGCACGGCATCGTCGGGACAGTGACGGGTGAGGGCGTCGAACACCGCAGCCGAGTTGAGGCCGTGGCCGGTGTCGTCGAGCCGCCGAGAGGCCTTCTCCTCCCGCCAGATCGACCACCGCTCCGCCACCTCGGCGGTGTGGTCGAAGCACTGGTGATCGTCGCCGATCACCGCGGCCAGGGCGGTGGCGGTCACCCCGACATTGCCCTGAACCGGCACCTCGACGGGATGGAACCGGCCGAGCGCCATCGGGTCGTCGTCGACCTGGATGATCGGCTTGTAGTCGGCGATGCCGGTGTGATTGGCGAACGACGCGCCGAAAGCGACGATCAGGTCGCTCTCGTTCATGAACCAACTGGCGATCGGCGTCCCGCTCCGACCGAGGACGCCGCACCCGAGCGGGTGGTCATCGGCGATGAGGCCCTTGCCCTTGAACGTGGTGACCACCGGGGCGCCGAGCTGCTCGGCCAGCGCCCGCACCGCCGCCATCTCCCGGCGGGCGCCGGCTCCGACCACGAACAGCGGCCGCTCCGTGGCCCGGAGCTTGGACGCAGCGGCTTCGAGAGCCTCGGCCGGCGGGGCGATCGCCCGAAGCCCGGTCCGGCCCGCTGGCTCGGCGGCGGGAGCGTCGGAAGCGGCCTCTTGCACCTCGTCGGGGAAGATGAGGTGGGCGACGTCACGCTCGATGAGGGCGGTCTTGCAGGCCAGCGTCATCAGCTCGGCGTGGTCGGACCCGGCGAGCACGGTCTCGCTGTAGCGGGCGACGTCGGCGAACGCGGCCTGCAGGTCGAGGTCTTGGAACGCGCCCCGCCCGAGATTCTTCGATGGGACCTGGCCCGACAGCGCCAGCACCGGAGCCCGGTCGACCTTGGCGTCGTACAACCCGGTCAGCAGGTTGGTCGAGCCGGGCCCGGCGATCCCGAAGCACGCGGCCAATTCGCCGGTCAGCTTCCCGTAGGCGGTGGCGGCGAACGCAGCCGCTCCCTCGTGGCGTACGCCGAAGTAGCGAAGATCGCCCCGGGTCTCGGCCTTGCGCATGGCGTCGGCGAACCCGAGGTTCGAGTGCCCGACCATGCCGAACACGGCATCGACGCCCCAGTTGACCATCGTCTCGACCATGACGTCCGACACGGTGCGGACGGGCTCGGGATCGGGTGGGAGCTCGACGTACACGCCATCATCTCGGACCTCGGTGGCGAAGCAGAGTGGGGCGTCGGAGAAGCCTTCCGGCGGCTGGCCGTCGATCGGGCTGTAGTCGTAGCCGTGCCACGGACACCGCAGCCAACCCTTCTCGATCGAGCCCTCACCGAGCGGACCGCCCTGATGGGGGCAGCGGTTGTCGAGCGCGCCGTACCGCCCGTCGTGGTGGGCGACCGCGAGCGTCCGCCGCCCGATCGACACGGTGGTGACCCGCCCGTCCGGCAGTTCTGCGAGCTCTAGGACCTTGTGCCATGTAGCCATCGTGAAACGGTACCGGCCACGCCAAGGGCTCGCCGGATCAGCTGCGGAGGGTGGAGCCGGCGAGCGTGCCCGTGTGCTCACCGTGGTCCATGAACACCTCGCCGTTGACGATCGTGTAGTCGTAGCCGGACGATCCCTGGATGTAGCGACCGGCGCCATTGGGGAGATCGTGGACGAACTCGGGCTGAGGCAGCCGCAGGTTCTCCAGGTCGATCACGTTCACGTCGGCGTGGTTGCCGGCGACGAGCCGACCCCGCTCGACGATGCCGAACAGATCGGCGGTGTCCGAGGTCAGCCGACGGATTGCCTCGGGCAGCGTCCAGCGCCGCCGGTCGCGCACCCAGTGGGTGAGGAAGAAGGTTGGCTGGCTGGAGTCCATGATCTGCCCCACGTGGGCTCCGGCGTCGGCGAGCCCCAGCGTGACCATCGGATCGTCGAGCATCTCCTGCACCGCGTCGAAGCTCTGGTTGAGCACGGGGTGGTTCAGGTTGACGGCGCCCCCAGTCTCGGTGGCGAGATCGAGGAACGCCTCGACCGGACTCACGCCCCGGGCCTCGGCGATCGCCGCCAGCGAGTGCTCTGGCAGGCAGTCGTAGCGAGCG
>JAOTYQ010000140.1 GCA_029861725.1 Acidimicrobiia bacterium
TCTGTCTCGGCGGGGCGGCGGCAGTGGACGGGGTACGCGAGTCCCTCAACGGTCCGGCTGTAGTAGGCCCAGTCGTCCTTGCGGACGGGAACCGAGAGATCGGTCTCCTTGATCCTGGCCTTGATCTCTTGGTAGAGCCGCTCCTGGAGGTCGCCGGCCGCACCGAGCACCGATTCCGTGTAGGCGTTCTCGGCCTCGAGGTGGGCGATGACCGCAGGGTCGTCGCCGTCGCGCAGCCACCCGTAGTCGTCGGCGACGACCTCACCCCACCGCTCCCGCTCGGCCGGGCGGCGCTCGGCGATCGGGGGCTCGAAGGCCTGCCCTAGTCGCCGATCGTGGTCGGCGACGGGCGGCGTCGGTGCGGGGATCTGGTCCATCGCTGCCACCCTACGGCCGCCCGGCGGATTCACTTACCGGTTCGAGACGGCCCCAACTACCTTCGTAGCGATGACCGAGCGCACGCCCAGCTTCCCTCAAACGCTCTATCAGCCCGAGGAGGGCGCCACCCAGATCCTCCTCGTCAGGCACGGCCAGTCGCTGCCGTTCGTGCCCGGCCGGCCGTTCGAACTCGTCGATGGGCACGGCGATCCCCACCTGAGCGAGCTCGGCCACTACCAGGCCAAGCTGGTCGGCGAGCGCCTCGCCGACGAGCCCATCGCCGCAATCTACGCCTCGAGTCTCACCAGGACTCAGCAGACCGCAGCACCGCTGGCCGCCGAGCTCGAGTTGCCGACCGTCGTCGAGGCCGATCTCCGTGAGGTGTATCTCGGCGAAGGCGAAGGTGGGCTCCTGCGGCAGATGAGCGCGGAGGATCACCCGGCGGTTCTGGCCATGCGAGCCAAGCGCGAGTGGAGCGAGATCCCGGGGGCGGAGACCAACGCCGCGTTCGCCGCCAGGACCGTCGGTGCGCTGCACCGGATCGCGAGCGCCCACCCCGGGCAGCTGGTTGCCGCGTTCTGCCACGGGGGCGTGATCGGTGCCGTCCTCGGCTTCGCGGCGGGTGTCAACCCCTTCACCTTCAACGGCTCGCGCCACACCGCGATCTCCCATGTCGTACTCAACCCGAGCGGCTGGGTGATCCGCTCGTTCAACGACGGGGCTCACGCTGGTCGCCTGACCGCCGACCACCAGCTGCCCGGATGACATCGCTGACGAGCGCCCGACGACCCACTCCGAGTCGGCCGCGGCGGGATTGACTACGTTTGGCCGGGTGGCAGCCGGATCGGTCGAGGAACCCCCAGCCGTCGACCACGTAGGGTAATATCGTAGACACGCCTGGTGGTAACCGGTTGTGTTTCCAGCGACAACGACGCGCAACCGGCGGCCGCAAGTAAGGAGTGTGGCAGAAGTGCTGTGGCGAGAACGCTATCGAGTGGCCGCGTGCGGAATGCTCCTGGGAACGGCGCTGCTGGCCGTTCTCGACTTCTTCGCCCGGACCGAGACCGACCCGCCGGGCGAGAGCGTGCTCTACCTCGCCCTCGCGCTGGTCCTCAGCGCGCTCTACGCCGGCTTCACGAACTGGAACAAGCTGGCGCCGGTGTGGCGCATCCTGCCGGCGGTGGCTGCGGTGCTCGGGATCCTGGGAGCGATCTTCTGGGCCAACAGCGCCGCGACCGCCCACGCATCGATCGGGTTCGCCGCCGCCGCCGTTCTGGTGCTGACCTACGTCGGCTTCACCCTCCCGCCCGGGTCGGCGCTGTTCTTCAGCCCCGTGGTCGTGCTCGTCCTGCTGTCGGCCCACCTCCGAGAGGAGTTCCGGGTCAGCCTGGCACTCCCTCTTGTGGCGGTGCCGGTCGCCGCGCTCCTCGGCGAGCTCGTCTCGGCGCTCACCGACCGGAGCCTCCGCACCGCCGATCGCTCCTCGAGCCGCAAGGAGCGGTTGACCCGGTTGGAGGACGTCCTGCGACGGTTCACCCGACCAAGTTCGCTGGAAGAGGCGGCGCACGAGGTGGCAGAGGCCGCGATCGAGATCTTCGAGGTCGAGCGGTCGACCGTGGTGCTGCGCGACAACCACCAGCAGCTCATCTCGGTCACCCTCGGCCCGTCGAGCGACGAGGTACCCGATCCCGAGACGGCCACCCTCGTCGCCGAGACGATCGGCGGCGATGAGCCAAGGCTCGTGCCGACCCGAAACTCACTGAACCTCCTCGTCCTCCCGCTCCCGGCCGCCGACGTACCGGCCGGAGCCGTCGTCGTCCACCCGATCGCGCCAGACGACCCGGAGTTCAGCCTCGATCTCGCCCGGTTGTTCGGTACCCAGGTCGGGATCGCGATCGAGCACCTCTTCAAGATCTCCGAGCTCGAGCACGCGACGACCCGCGACGAGCTGACCGGTATCGGCAACCGTAAGCACGCCAACTCCTTGCTCGAGTCGCTCGGCGACGGCGACGCGGTCATCCTGCTCGACCTCGACGGCTTCAAGGAGGTCAATGACACGCAGGGTCACGCCGCCGGCGATCAGGTGCTCCAGGAGCTGAGCGCTCATCTCCGCCGATGCCTGCGTGACTCCGACACCTCGGCCCGGCTCGGCGGTGACGAGTTCCTCGTCGTGGCCCGCCGGGCCTTCGCCGATCCGCTCGCCGTGGCCGACCGGATCCTCATCGGCTGGTCGAGGAACGGGCGGGGCACGACGCTCAGCGCTGGCGTCGCCCTCCACGAGCCCGAGGTGGCGACGACCGAGACGCTCGAACGAGCGGACCAGGCGCTCTACCAGGCCAAGACGGCAGGGAAGAACCGTGCCCACATGTGGTATCCGGGGCTCGCCGCGTTCTCGACCAACGGTCAGGCCGACCCGGCGAAGCCGACGACCTGAGGATCAGCCGTGTGAGGCCTCGGGCGAGCCGGCCTCGCCGGCGACGCTCGGCAGCTCGATGATCTTGGCTTCGACCTCGTCGCGGATCCCGGCTAGCGGCAGGACGTTCAGGACGCCCTGGCCTCGCTGCACCAGATCGATCAGCTCCTCGCCGCTGCGGGCAAGGACCGGAGTCGTCCCGTGGATCACCAGGTTCGCCGACTCGACATCCTGGCCGAGGTCGTCCTCGATGTAGGCGAAGACCTTACGCACCGTCTCCAGCCGGAGACCGGCGTCGAGGAGGGCCTTGATGACCTTGAGCTTCAGCAGATCGGTATAGGAGTAGCTGCGGCGGGTGCCCGACCCCCGCGCATCGGCTACCGATGGCCGGACGAGATCCGTCCGAGCCCAGTAGTCGAGCTGCCGATAGGTGATCCCGACGATCTCGATTGCTCGCTTCCCGGAAAAACTGGTCTCAAGTGCCACGTGCGCCTGCCTCCTCGTATCGGCTACCGCATGGACCGGGTCGCAACGGGCGCTGCCATGTCTCCGTACGCCGGGAAGTTTCGAAGCGGCAGCCGGCGCAGCCATCGGAGGTAATGACGACACCGTAATTACGTCGGCGCGATTTACACTACTTGGATCGTACCCAGGTGGACACAAGCAGTCAACGACTCGCTCGCAGCGCGCACCAGGCACCACTAGCCTGCTCCTGCCACCTCACCCGACCAGGCAGCTCTTGCCCACCCATGGATGATCTTCGACAACTGGCCCAGGAGCTCGTCGCCGCCGCCTTCGGTCGGCCGGGGCCGTCGGTGGGAGAGCCGACCGACGCCAACCGCGGTCGGGGCGTGTTCAGCCGGGTGGTCCGCGTCGAGCTCTACTGGCCGGGCGGGCCGCTCGAGGCCCCGGCGTCGGTCGTGATCAAGACCCCGGCGCCAGGACCCAACGGTGCTGCCGCGATCTCGTCGGGGGCGTGCAGCCGCGAAGCCCTCGCCTATCGGCGAGTGCTCCCCGCCTCACCGGTACCGTTCCCCCACCCCTACCTCGTCAGCACCGCCGGGGAGTCGGCCTCCTTCGTGCTCGAAGATCTCCGCCGGCATCGCCATGTCGACCAGCTCGACGGCCTGGCACCGGACGATGCGGCCTCGGTCGCCGAGCAGCTCGCTCGCCTCCACCGCCACTGGAGCACGAGCTCCGACCTGCAGCGTCTCGGGGTGCGGCGTGCCACTCCCGGCGCACTCTCCCCCGCCGCACTGACCGCCGGACTCAACGCCCTCCGCTTGCGCTGGGCCGACGCCTCGGGCGGGGTCATCCGGGCCTACGAAGAGCTCGTCGCCAACCGGACAGAGCTCGTGACCGCGTTCGCCGACGCCCGACCACTCACGCTCTGCCACGGCGATCCCCGGGCCGACAACCTCGCCTTCAGGGCCGGGGGCGATGCCGTGCTCTACGACTGGCAGCAGATCGCCGTCCAGTTCGGGGGCGCCGACCTCGCCTGGCTGACGGCGACCAGTCTCACCCCGCACCTCCGGCGGACGATCGAGCGCGACCTGCTGAGCCACTATCGTACGAGCGCTGGCGAGCTCGGCTGGGACGACTACCGGCTCGGCTTCGTCCTACCCGGCCTGGCCGTGCTGTTGCTGGCTCAGCGGGAGCCCACCGACAGGCGCTCCGAGCGGTTCGTCGCAACGAGCGTGGCCCGGATCGGCACCGCGCTCGACGATCTGGACGTGGCCCGGATCAGGGCAGGAAGTCCTCGGGATTGACCTCGTCGAGGAACTTGCGCAGCTCCTCGACCATCTCCTCCTCGTCGCCGTCGGAGCGCTCCTCCGACTCCTCGATGCCCGCTTCGTCGATCAAGGCCTCTTCGGCGAAGATCGGGCTCCCGGTTCGCACGGCGAGCGCCACGGCGTCCGATGGTCGGGCCGAGAGCGTCTGCACGCCCCCGGTACCGTCGCGCAGGAACAGCTCGGCGTAGAAGGTGCCGTCGCGGAGCTCGGTGACGACTACTCGTTCGAGCGCTGCCCCCAGCGTCTCGATCACTTCGGCGAGCAGGTCATGGGTCATCGGGCGGGCGGTCGGCGTTCCGGACAGGGCGAGGTCGATCGCGTGCGCCTCCGGGCCGCCGATGTAGATCGGCACGACCCGGCGACGGCCAGTTGTCTCTCGGAGCAGGAGGATCGGTGTGTTTGTCGGCATCTGGACCCGGACACCGACGAGCTCCATCTCTACGGTCATGACCCCAACTTAGCGGTCGATGCGGCTGCAGGTCCGACCGCCGTCGGTGAGGGAATGCCGTGTCTGACCGGCCGGCGCCGCACGAGGACCACCGAGACCCGTTACCTGGCGCCGCCGAGGGCGATGTAGACCAACTTGAACTTGCCGACCTGGAGCTCGTCGCCATCGCTCAAGCGCTCGTGCTCGACCCTGGCCTGATTCACATAGGTCCCGTTCAGGCTGCCGGCATCGGCCACCTCGAACTCGTCGCCGACCCGCCGGACCTCGGCATGGCGCCGAGACACGGTCACGTCGTCGAGGAAGATGTCGCTCTCGGGATGCCGACCAATCGTGATCTGGTCGCTGTCGAGGTGGATCCGACTGCCCCGCTTCGGGCCCTGGCGAACGACGAACATGCCCGAGGTGCCCTCCGGCACATCTTCCAGGGAGATGGGCTCGGTCAGGATCGTATCGGTCTCACCGGCGAGGGCGTCGTGTAACGCAGTCGGATGATCGCTCGGCGAGCGGGACGCCAGCGGCGCACCACATGAGCTACAGAACCGCGCGCCGAGCGGGTTCTCATAGCCACACGATGTGCAGGTCGAGTCCACCGCTCAGGCCTCCGTCAGCTCGATGTATGCGGGTGCATCCAGAAGATTGTCAAGATTGGCCTCAGAGCTTAGCTCAATCACGAGAATCCAGCCTTCTCCGTAGGGGTCGGAGTTCAACTTGTCCGGGGCGTCGACAAGGTCGCTGTTGACCTCGACCACCTCGCCGGAGATCGGGGCATAGATGTCGGAGACGGACTTGGTCGACTCGACCTCGCTGACCGACTCGCCGCCAGCGACGACCCGACCGACCTCCGGCAGGTCGACGTAGACCACGTCGCCGAGCGCGTCCTGGGCGAAATCGGTGATCCCGATCCGGGCCCGGTTGCCCTCTTCCAGCCGAATCCACTCATGATCGGACGAGTAGCGAAGATCCTCGGGAATCTGCATGGCCGACACGGTACAGGCAACGTCGGCGGGACGGTTTCACCCTAAGGCCCAGGGCGTCACCGACGGGTTTTGCCGCTGCTGGCCAGCTCGGCCCTGACGAAGGGGAGGTACTGGAAGAGGGCTGAATACCAGCTGTACCCGAGGCCGGGCACGGCGAACAACCAGGCGAGCCAGGCGAGCAGCGGTGCGTACGAGAGCGTGCTGGCCGCTCCGAGGAACATCGGAAACGCGAACATGAGCAGGAACGTCCCGGTCTTGCCCTCCCACGTGACGACGAGCCGCTCGTCGCTTGCCGCCGCGAGTGCGATGGCGAACGCGGCGACGACCGCTTCCCGAACGAGGACCCCAGCGGCGACGACGAGCGGCACGGACCCGTCGATCAGCAGGCTCGGAATCGCAACGAAGAAGAGCAGCCGATCGACGACAGGGTCGAACATCGCCCCGAAGTCGGTCATCTGATCAAGCCGGCGAGCGAGCCATCCGTCGACCCAGTCGGTCGACCCGAGCGCCGCCAGCAGCCAGGCCGCCGCCGCTCGATGCTCCTGAGCGAACAACAGCCAAACGAAGACCGGTATGCAGCAGAGGCGCACGAGCGTGATCAGATTTGGCCACGTGACGAGCTCGGACGCCCGGAACTCGAGCCGTCGGCTCTCGACCATCGACTTTGGCTCCTCAGCCGCCGGTGGCGGCCGAGAAGCCTTCCCTCGAGTAGAGCGCGACCCCGTCGTCGCGGTCGTCGACGATCAGTTCGAATCCCTGATTGACCATCGCTCGGTCGAACTCCTCACGCTCGACGTCGCTGCGCTCGGGAATCTCACGCTCGACGACGAGCACCGCCCGGGTGAAGTCGGGAAAACCGGCCTGGGCAGCAGACGGCTCCCTCGATGGGTCGAGTGAGAACAGCCAGGGTCGCTCGGACAGGAGCGCCAGCGTCGACGGCGACGCCCGGACCGCGATGTCGGGTCCGAGCCGGTCGAGAGCAGCCACCGCCGCCCGGTCGGTCTCATCGAGCTCGTCCCAGGTCCACGGCCGCTCGTAGGGGGAGATCGGCGACGAGGCGACGAACAGCAGCACCGACGCCGCCGCCAGCGTCGTCAGCACACGAACGTCGAGGAACACACGATCGACGCCCATGTTGCCGAGGCGGTTGAGGGCGTAGGTGGCGGCGATCATCATGAAGGCGAGCAACATCGACGATCGCTCGGCGAAGGCGGCGTCGGCCGGCAGGTCGGCGATGAGGTAGATGACCCCGAGCGGGAGGGCTGGGGCGAGGTACCGCAGCGACAGCAGCGGCAAGAAGATGAGCGGTGCGAGGAGGCCGACCACGAGGGTTATGTTCTCCCTGGCCAGCAGGTCCTGGACGAGCGACACCGGGTCTCGCATCGACGACAGCACCACCTCGCCGAGCGACGTCCCGTCGTAGCCGAAGCGGCCGGCGATCACCCCGGTGTCGCCGACGATCGGCTGGACGACGAGGAGGAGGCCGAGCGACCAGACGAGCCCTACGCCCAGCGTCCACACGCCGACCGAGCGTTCCCGGTGGCCGAGCACGACGAAACCCCACAGCGCGACGGCGAGCCCGAGGTCGGCCCGGCAGGCGAGGATCACGGCGATGCTCATCCAGTACCAGATCCACCGCTTCGTCGCGCCGAAGTACGCCATGCCGATGATCGCCGGCACGGCGAGGGCCTCGGGATGGAAGTCCTCGGTGCCGAGCCGGTGCGTGACGGGGTGAAGGGCGTAGGCCATCGTGAGCGCCGTTGCCGCTCCGACTCGGAGATTGGCGACTTGTCGGGCCAGCCACCACAGCGGGAGGACGCCGATCGCGAGGGCCAGGCCCTGCGTGACGACGAGCAGCTTCGCCGGCGGGAACGCCAGGCCGAGCAGTCCCAGCGGGTACAGGATGAACGACCAATGGAGCTCGAGGAGGTGCACCTCGGTCCCGAACAGAGAGGCCTGGGGCATCTTGCCCTGCCCGAGCAGCCACAGCGCCTGGCTGTAGCCGGCGAGGTCGATGCCGGTCTTGAGCGACTCGACCCGGGCGAGCGACGTCCACACGAGCACGAAGGCAAGGGCCGCGGTCGCCGTCCACGGGATCCACCGGTCACCGACACCGCCTTCGAGCCGAGCCTGGAGCCGCACCACCTGTCGCTCGAAGCGACGCTGGAGCGGGAGCTCACTCATCGGCGGCGTCCCCGTCAGCAGCCACCTGGACGTCGGCTGCGGCCCTGTTCTCTGCGGCCCTGTTCTCAGCGGCCCTGTCCTCTGCCGGCCGCAGCGGGTCCGTCTCGAGGTCGAGGAGCTCCGGGCCGTTGTTGCGGACGCTGTTGACCATCGGCGTCACCGGTCGCAGGGTCAGGAGGCCCTCCGGCGCGGGCACGAGGAGCTCGTGGAGGGCTGCGACGTCTTCGGTGTCGGACAGCCAGTGGTCCCAGGCGGCCGGGGCCAGCAGGACCGGCATGCGGTTGTGGATCTCGGCCATCGACTCGTTGGGTGCGCACGTGAGGATCGTGCAGCTCTCGACGACCTCGGTCTCGGACGGCTCGTCGCCGTCCTCCTCGGCCGACGGTCGCCACCGCTCCCACATCCCGGCGAACACGACCGGCTCCCCATCGCTCCGATGGATGTAGTAGGGCTGCTTCTTGGAGTGCCCGGGCACCTTGGCCCACTCGTAGAACCCGTCGGCGGGGATCAGGCAGCGACGGCGCCTGATCGCTTGCCGATAAGCGGGCTTGTCGAGGACGGTCTCCGACCGGGCATTGATCATCCTCGATCCGACCTTGGCGTCCTTGGCCCAGAACGGGATCAGACCCCATCGCAGCGTGGTCAGCTTCCGGTGGCCATCGGCGGCTCTGACCGCGTAGACCTCTCTGGTCGGGGCAACGTTGAAGTTGGGCTCGAGCTCCTGATCGGGCGGCTCGGCCCCGAAGTACCGTGCCAGCTCATCGGGCGGCGACGCGGACACGAACCGACCACACATGGCCCCAACCGTACTGCCCCACCGAACGACCGGCTCCGATCCTACGATTCCGGTTCGGGGTGGTCTTGACCGCGGGCGGTGACCAGCGGGAGGTCGGTGGCGAGGAAGACCGGCCGTCGCGGCACGAGCACGCTGCGGCGATCGACGATCCGGCTGATTCGCAGCTCGGCGGCTTGGCTCGCCGCCCGAAACCGGCGCCTGATCATGAACTCCTCCTCCCGCAGCTTCGAGGCCTCCCACTCCAGCGTCGGGAGCATACGCTTGACCGATCTGGCGGCGGCGAAGCGCCTATGAGGCCACCACGCCTGGACGAAGCCCATCACCGCCCATGTGACCAGCCCGAGCACGACCAACCAGGTAAGGACCGCGATCGGTATGGCGAGCACCGGATAGGTTGCGGCGAACGTGCGACCGACGACATAGCTCACCACGATCCCGACCGCGATGAGCAGGCTCAGGCCGAAGTACGGAATGGTCGTGCCGCTGACGAGATCCTCTTCTGCGATCGCGACCTTCTGCGCCAGCTCGGCCTCCTTCTCCCTCCTCACCCGCTCCCGCTGCTCGACGACCCGGCGGGCGATGTCGATCTCGGTCTCGCAGGCCCGGATACGCCGCCACAGCTGTACCTCGATCCGGGCCAGCGAGAGCCGCTCGGTCGACCCCGCTCCGCCGTTGCTCGGCGCTCCGTTGGCAGCGCCATCGCCGTCGGGATCAGCCCCCGCCCGCTGGCTGTTGATCTGGCGGAGCTCGGCGATCGAGTAGTCGACCTGGCCCAGCTCTTGCTCCGTCCGCTGCCGGCGCTGCTTGATGACATCTCCTGAGGCCTCGAGCCCGAGCGCCAGGAGATCCGCATCGAGCATCGGGTCGCTCGAGATCGCCTCAGCGAGCCGGTACGATCTGTCCGCCCCCAGACGGGCGAGATGGAGTGAGATCGCCGGGCAGACGACGTTGAGCTCGTCGAGCCGCGACCGCAGCACCTGCCGAGCCCCGGGACCATCGCCTGCGCTCTCCAGCAAGGCGGCCGACAGGATCGCAACGTAGGCCGCTGCGGCCGGATCGTCGATGGTGAGATAGCGGCTCGACTGGACCAGGTGCTGTGCTGCCCGGGTCGCGTCGAGTCCGCTGGCGGCCAGTCCAGCGCCGAACCAGACGAACGGGTCGGTCGGCGTCAGCTCGACCCCTGCGAGGAAGAACTTTTCGGCCTCGCGATACCAGCTCTTTGCCAGCGCCCGACAACCCAGCTCTGCTCGCTCCCGGGCGGCGACGGTGGCTGGGACCGAGAGCAGCGCCTCGCTGCTGGGCGGCACGACGGCGACGGCGCCGCTCCCCTCGGTCGATCGGACCGCGCCGGCGATGCTGGCGCCGGATCCGGTCGGCGTTGCTTCGGGGGCCTCCTCCGTGGTGCTCACTGGCGCCGGGAGCCTGGCCTGCGGGTCGGCCAACCTCCTCGAGCGGCGGCGACGCCCGAAGAGCCGCGGGAGGGTCACCTCACGGTCCTCCAATCGCAGCGTGGTCGGACCGGGCGCTGAACCCGGTTGCAGTCTGGGGCCGGTGGGTGGTGGCGGCTGGCTCTCACCCGCCGGGGCTCGCTCGGCCCTCGGCGAGGGCGCCAGGAGCGACTCCAGAGGATCGGGTACGGATCGGCGCTCCTCCGGTTGCACCGTGCCGGGCTCGGGCCCGACGGGACTCCGGAGCTCCTGCTCGGTCATGGATCGGATCAGGACGCCCAACTGCTGCGCTAGAGCGCTGGTGTCGGCGATGTCGCGGCTTGCCAACCGGTCGTACACGGAGCGGAAGCCGCTGGACGACGGGTAGGGCGGCCGGGGCCATTCGGCCATCGCCCGGAGCTCCGCGACGATCGCACGGTGGCGCTGGGTGATCGCCCGCTCAGCCGTGCCAACCATCGGCCACCGCCCTCGCCGTTGCCACCGCCGTCGGCGGCTCGGTCCGCACTTCCCTGAGACGACTTCGCTGGAGACGCTGCATGTCTATCGACACCATCGAACCCCGGTGCCCCCCTACCGTCAAGGCAGGGACAGCAGCGACTGCGCGCTCGGAACTGTCGGGTCTCCGGCTCAGCCGACAAGCGGGTTCTTGTAGGTGTCGAGGTAGGTGATCTCGGACACCGGCGGTCTCGTAGCCGGCTTGAAGTCAGTGCCCTTCGTGTAGGCGACCGGCAAGAGGCCGGCTTGGGTCATGTGGGGCGGGATCTCCAACAGCTCGGCTGCCTCGGACTCGAACCGAAGATGGATCGTCGTGTAGCAGCTGCCGAGCCCACGGCTGCGCAGGGCGAGCTGAAAGCTCCACATCGCCGGGATGATCGATCCGAACAACCCAGCACCCGAGTTCGGGTTGTCCTCGGGGCGGCCGATGATCATCGGGATGACCATGACCGGCACCCGGGCGAAGTTGTCGGCGAG
>JAOTYQ010000721.1 GCA_029861725.1 Acidimicrobiia bacterium
GAACGCGTGCTGCATGTTCGTGCCGTAGACGAAGTCCCACGACACCTCCGGCAGCTCGCTGGCCTTCAGCTCCTTGGCCACCTCGCTGAAGCTGACGATGCCCAGGTAGTCGCGAGGGAACTGCGACGAGATCAGGGAGTGCAGCGCCATCGCCACCTTCTTCGCCGGGAGGAAGTTGTCGCGCATGGGCATCGACAGCGAGAGATCGAGCATCAGTACCGTGCTCGACCGAACCTGGCGCTCGGTCCGCTCAACTTCGAAATCTTCCGGGGTGAGCCGAACCGGTGTGCCGCCACCGGATCGCCGGATGGCGTTGCGGACGGTCCGCTCGATGTGCAGGTTGAACGGATCGCCGAACTCGTACGGCTTGGTTTCGAAGTTCCGCTCGTGGCCGAACCCGGAGCGCTCGACGTCGTGCGTGCCGAGCTTGTCGGGGCTCAGCTTCGAGAACAGATCACCGAGAGCTTGCTGGCCCAGGCGGCGGAGACCGCGGGGCGTCAGCTCGAGCCGACCCTCCTTGTTCTGGATCAGCCCTTGCTCCTCCATCATCTTCGCCAGCTCGCTCACCCGTTCGAGACTGGCCGCGCTCTCCTCTCCGAGCAGGTTCCGAACCTGTTCGAGATCGACCTCGGCGAGGGCTTGGGGCGAGGTCGGTTGGCGGAGGAAGTTCTCGAGCTGGTCGAGCTGGCCGAGCTCCTGCAGCATCTGGGAAGCGTCGGCGAAACCGAGCGGGTCGAAGCCGCTGAAGTCGTAGCTCTGCTCCCAGCCAGCCTCGGGGAACATCTGCTGGAGGTTCTGACCGAGCCTGCTGACCTCGAAGTTGAGATCCATGTCCTCGAGGAGCTGATTGGACAGATCCATCAGCTGGGCCCGTTGCTCCGGCGTCATCGAGTTCAACATCGCCTGCATGGCCGCCATCCGCTGAGCCATGTTCTCCAGCAGCTCGTCGAGCGTCTGGGGGTTCTCCGGGAAGAAGTCGCCGTACTCCTCCATGAACGCCTCGAAGTCGGGCTCCTCACCCCGGGCCCGCTGCTCCAACATGTTGTTGAGCTCGGCCATCATGTCCTTCATCCGCTGCATGTCCTGCGGCGACAGGTTCTCCATCGCTCCGGCCATCTGGTCGAACTGCTGCTGCATGAGCTGCTGGCGGAGACGGTCGAGGAGATCGTCGAAGCGCTGCTGGGCCTCGTTCGACTCGAACTCGTAGTTCTGCAGACCGCGGACCTTCCCTGCCAGGTCGTCGGGCAGCAGATCGAGCTGCATCTGCTTGGCCGCAGTGGTCTCCTCGGCGAGCTCGGCGTTGCGGCGAGCCTCGTCGGAGGCATCGGGATCGGCGAGCTCCATCTCGGCCAGCGAGTGCCGATCCTCGAGAGCCTGGCGCTCCATGGCACTGAGCTCGCGCAGCTCGTCGTTGATCTCGTCGTACACACCGCCGAGATCGTGGTTCTCCAGCCGCTCCTGGCGCTCGCGGCGCAGCTTCTCCAGCATCTCGCGGATGCCCTCGATGCGGTCGCCGTTGCGATCCTCGAAGCCCTCCTGCATCAGCCGCCGGAGCGCGGCCGTGGGGTCGCCGTGGTACATCAGGTCGTCGGTCAGCTCCGACAGCACATCGAAGGCGTCGAAGTCGAAGCCCTTCTGCGTTCCGTCCCATCGGGAGTAGCGGTAGCGCTGTCCCACCATGTCGGTCACTCCATTCTCACCGTCAGGCGGTTCGACACCTTGAGGGCCAAGCCTAGTTGGCGCAACGATCTGGGGCCCCACCGAGTTCGGGGCCTCGGGCCCGAAGGCATGGCGCTCCCCTAGCCTGCAATCATGCGGCACCCCCCGACCACCGCCCAGGAACCAGCCGGAGCCCCCGAGGAGGAGCGGTCGGTCGAGCAACGGCTGGAGAAGGGCGTCGTCGTGACCGCCACCGAGCTTGAGGGCCCGGCACCCGCCGCCGACTGGAGCCGGTGGATCGACCTCGGCCGGGCTCCGGGCACGACGGGGCTGCCGAGCTTCGAGTCGTCGTGGCGTGAGGACCTGGAGCAGCTCGCCGCCCTCGGAGCGACCGCGATCCAGGTCACCCTGGAATGGGCGAGGATCGAACCGGTGCAGGGCCGTCACGACGTCGAGGCGGTCGAGTTCCGCCGCCAGCTCCTCGAAGAGGCCCGCAACCACGGGTTGGCGACCTGGGCTTGCCTCGTGGACGGGGCCCTTCCCGGCTGGTTCTCCGATGACGAGGGCGGCTTCGAAGACGAGCGATCCCGGACGCTGCTGTGGCCCCGCCACATCGACTGGGTCGGCGAGCACTTCGGTGACCTGATCGACGGGTGGGTCCCCCAGCGAGAGCCGCTGACCTGGGCGGTCCGCCGTTACCTGCTAGCCGAAGCGCCTCCCGGCCAGCGCGATCCCCGCCTCGCCGCCGAGGCGGTACGGGCCGCGGTGCTGGCCGACGGCGAGGCCTGGCGGTTGCTGCGGGGCACTGCGCCAGTCGCGACCTACCAGACGGTCCGACCGATACGGGCCGAAGCCGCACCAGGCGGGGGCGACGATGTCAGGGCGCGGCCCCACGCCCAGCACCTCGAGCGGTTGCTCTGGCACCCGTGGCTCTCGGCGATCACCGAGGGCCGCTTGATCGCCGGCGATCTCGCACCCCTCGACGTCGCCCAGCTCCGCGGCGCGTTCGACCGCGTGGTCGTAGAGCTCCGCCCGGCGGTCGACGTCCTGGCCGACGGTCGCTGGCGTCGCCACCCACCCGAGGTCGACCCGATGATCGAGCTGCTTCGTCGAGCGGCCGACGAGCTGAGCGAGCACGACGTCGTGGCGGCCGGCAGCCTGGCCGGGGTTCCCGATGACGGTCGGGCCCGCCCGGACCACGTGCAGGCGGTGCTCGATGCGACCGCCGAGGCCGCGGCGGAGACCTCGGTCGTAGGCTGGTGGCAGTCGAGCCCGATCGACGGCTACCACTGGGGAGCTGGCACCGAGGTCGACCCCGGACTCATCGGCAGGGACCGTCGAGAATCCGCCGGGGCTCGCACGTTCCGAGACCACCGCGGC
>JAOTYQ010000141.1 GCA_029861725.1 Acidimicrobiia bacterium
CGGGAATCCCCGTCGTCCTCCACGTCGGGGGCCACCCGCTCCAGCTCGAGCCGGCATGGATGAACACCGGTCGGGAGGTACCGACCGACTGGCTCGGCGGTGGGGAGAACGTGCGGGGCAAGGACATGATCAGCCTTCACCAGGCGGCGGAGACGTTCGTGGGGACGATGGTGCTCGACGGCGTGCTCGAACGTCATCGGGATCTCCGGGTCGGGGTGATCGAGCTCGGGGCGGCCTGGGTGCCGGCGATGCTGCGTCGCCTCGATCAGATCGCAGAGATCTGGAAGCGATCGGAGCCGGAGCTGGCTGCCATGACCCGCAGGCCGTCGGAGCAGATCACGGCCCAGATGGGCTTCACCCCGTACCCGTTCGAAGATGTGGGAGCGATGATCCGGGACTCGAACCCCGACCTCTACCTGTTCTCCAGCGACTACCCCCACATAGAGGGTGGCCGCAACCCGCTCGGCCGCTTCAGTCAATCGCTGGACGGCTTCGGCGAGGACGTGCTGGAGAAGTTCTACAACCTCAACATGGAGCGTCTCGTCACCGTCGGCTGACGTCCGGCTCGCTGACGACCGGCCAGCTCCGAGCGGGTCGGGTCACCGCCCGCTGGGCCCGGCTGCGACCTCGATCTCGAACTCCAGCAGCGTCGCCCCGGTGCTGACCGGCTGGCGCGGCCCACCATCGCCAGCACCCTGGGCGTGGCTGGCCCGGGCCCCGTCCCCGTCGCGCCACGCCTCATAGGACGCCTGATCCCGCCACCGGGTGTAGACGAACCACCGCTGCTCGGCCTCACCGGTCGGGCGGAGCAGCTCGAAGCCCTCGAACCCGGGGACCTCGGCGAGGCTGTCGAGTCGAGCAGTGAACCGCTTCACGATCTCGTCGCCGGCCTGGGGCGGGATCTCGAGGGCATTGATCTTCACGACGCTCATGGATCCTGTGTAGCAGGCTCGTCGCTGCGCCGGTGATCCCGGCGAGCCCGCCCTCTGGGGTCGGCCCGGGGTTCTCGGTCAGAGCGGTTGTGAATGAGAGCGAGTCTCACTACCGTGCGGATGGGAGTCATTCTCGAAACGGAGGACACCATCTGTGCCTGCACGAGAGCGGCCGGCCCGGGCAGAGCGTGCGTGGGCGCGTCGGCGGGTCATGAGCATCGGCGTTGTCGCCATCGTCCCATTCGTCGCTGGCGCCTGTGGCTCGACCCTGGACGACACCGCCGTCGACGGCAGCGGGCGGCCGACCATCGTGGCCACGACCAGCGTGTGGGCCGACGTGGTCGCCAACGTGGCCTGCGATGGATCGGTGGCGGTTGAGACGCTGATCCCGCCCGGCGCCGACCCCCATGCATTCGAGCCGTCGTTGGCCGATCGCACCATGCTCGACGGCGCAGCCCTCGTCGTGGCCAACGGCCTGGGACTCGAAGCGACCTTCGAGGACACGATCGGGGCCGCCGAGGCTACGGGGGCACCGGTCCTCCGCGTCGGCGAGCATGCCCGTCCACTGCCGACCGCCGCCACCGACGACGACACCGAAGATGACCACGCCGGCGATCATCGAACAACCGACGACGTCCGCGATCCCCACGTGTGGCTCGACCCCACTCGGGTTGCCGACGTGCTACCGGTAGTGGCCGACAACCTCGTCACCGAAGCCGGCCTCGACCGAGGGACGGTCGACGGCTGCGTCGAGGCCTACCGGGCCGAGCTGCAGCGCCTCGACGCCGAGGTGGCCGACCAGATCGCGGCGATCCCGGTCGGCGATCGAGAGCTCGTGACCAACCACGACTCGCTGGCCTATTTCGCCGACCGCTACGACTTCGAGATCGTCGGCACGGTCATCCCGTCGACCTCGACGCTAGCCGCCACCAGCCCGGCCCAGCTCGACGAGCTGGCCGACCGCATCAGATCGTCCGACGTGACGGCCATCTTCGTCGAGACCGGCGACCAGGCCGACGACGCGCAAGCGCTCGCCACCCGCATCGGCGACGTCCAGATCGCGTCGCTCCCGACCGCGGACCCGACGGTCCACGACGGCTACGCCGGCTACCTGCGGGAGACGGCGGCGGTCATCACCTCGGCGCTCAGCCAATCGAACCGGTGAGCTTCGTCACCGATCCGTGGGGCTGGTGGATCGAGCCGTTCACGGTCAGCGACGTGATGGTCGATGCCCTGATCGCCGGGTTGCTGGCCGTGCTCGCCACCTCGGTCGTCGGGACCTGGGTGGTCTTACGGGGCATGAGCTTCCTTGGCGATGCCCTCGCCCATGGTGTCCTGCCCGGCATCGCCGTCGCCTTCATCGTCGGGGTCGATTTGAGCCTCGGGGCCTTCGTCGCCGCCCTGGCGATGGTCGGTGGGATCAACGTGATCCGCCGCCACTCGCCGCTCCCGGACGATACGTCGATCGGCGTGCTGTTCGTCGGGTTCCTCGCCCTGGCCGTGCTGATCCTCTCCAGCCGCAGCTCCTATGCCGGTGACCTGACCGGGTTCCTGTTCGGCTCGATCACCGGGATCGACGCCGCCGACCTGAGGCGCCAGGCGATTGCCGCTGCCGTGACGGTGGCCGGCATCGCCCTCTTCTACCGACCGCTGCTCGTCATGACCTTCGACGAGACCCAGGCCCGGCTCCTCGGCCTGCGGCCGGGCCTGGCTCACGCGGTGCTGCTGGGCTTGGTGGCGGTGTCGATCGTGGCCTCGTTCCGAGCAGTGGGCAACCTGCTCGTCTTTGCCTTCCTGGTGGCCCCTCCGGCCACGGCGGCTCTGCTCGTGCGGCGGGTGCCTCGCATGATGGCCGCCTCGGTGCTGGTCGGTGCCGGCTCAGTGCTCGTCGGTCTCCTGGTCAGCTACCACCACGACACGGCGGCGGGCGCCTCGATGGCGCTGGCCGCGGTTGTCGCGTTCCTCGGGGTCGTGGCCGGCCAGGCGAGCTGGCAGGCGCTCAGAAGCGCCCAGTAGCGTCTTGGCGCGCCCGGAGGGCCCCGACGAACTACAGAAGGACCGGCCAATGACCCACGACATGATCATTCGCGGTGGATCGGTCGTCGACGGAACCGGAAGCGACCCGGTCACCGCCGACGTGGCGGTCGACGACGGTCGGATCTCCCGCATCGGCGACCTCAGCCAGGCCGACGCCGCCACCGAGCTCGACGCCACTGCCAAGATCGTCACCCCGGGCTTCGTCGACATCCACACCCACCTCGACGCCCAGGTGGGGTGGGACCCCGAGCTGCGTTCGAGCTCCTACCACGGCGTCACGACGGCGCTCATCGGCAATTGCGGGGTGACGTTCGCTCCGGTCAGCGCCGAGAACCGGCGCTACCTCGCCGAGCTGATGGAGGCGGTCGAGGACATCGCCGCCGATGCGATCATGGACGGCCTCCCGTGGACCTGGACCGGCTACGGCGAGTACCTCGATGCCGTGCAGGGACTCGGCCCGGCCCTCAACATCGTCGGCCTGGCCGGCCACTCGGCCATCCGGTTCGAGGTCATGGGCGACCGGGCCCTCGACGTCGACGCCCAGGCGACCGATGCCGAGCTCGGCGCCATCGCCGAGCTCGTACGGCAATCGGTGGAGGAAGGGGCGGTCGGCTTCTCGACGTCGAGGTTCCTCGGCCACCGGGTGCCCGACGGGAGGTGCACGCCGGGCACTCACGCCGACCTGCGAGAGACCGAGGCCATCCAGCGAGCGGTCGTCGACGCCGGCGGAGCCGGGGGACTGTTCCAGGCGGCGCCCGACTTCTCCAAGCGGTTCCCGACGGAGCTGGCCATGTTCGAGAAGGGAGCCGAGCTGGGCTGCCAGGTGCTGTTCTCGGGTGGCGCCCGGGCGAAGGGCGACGGCGACGTGTCGTTCTGGGAGGAGTTCCTGGGTCGCAACAACGACGCCGGGCACCGGATCACCACCATCTCCCACACCCGACCGAGCGGCTCGCTGTTCGGCCTGGCCCAGGTATGCCCGTTCGACACGCCGGCGTGGAACGAGCTGATGGCGCTGCCGACGATCGACGCCCGGGTCGAACGGCTCCGCGACCCGCAAGCCCGGGCGACGTTGGTGGCCGAGGCCAAACAGGCGGGCTTCAAGTGGAACGCCGCCCCGCTGCTGCATCCGTTGGGAATCGGTGAGCTTCCCGACTACGACCTCGACCGCAAAGGGAGCCTGGTCCAACTGGCCGAGGCAGCAGGCCAGGACCCGGTCGACGTGTTCGTCGAGCGGATGCTCGCCTCCGACGGCCGGGAACTGCTCAACATGTGGATGTTCAGCGGCTTCCTGGAGAACCAGTGGCCCTACCTGAAGATGGAGCATTGCGTCCCGATGCTCGGCGATGCCGGGGCTCATGTCGGGCAGCTGATCGATGCCGACTCGACCACGTTCCTCCTCAGCGAGCTGACCAGAGATCGTGGCGTGTTCGAGCTCGGCGATGCCGTCCACCAGATCACGGCCAAGCCGGCCCGGGTCCTCGGGCTCAGGGAACGGGGCGAGATACGAGAGGGCTGGCACGCCGATCTCAACGTGATCGACTACGAGAAGCTGGCCACCTGCCACCCGGAGTACGTCAACGACTTCCCCCACGGCGGCGGTCGCTTCATCGTCCGGAGTCGAGGCTACGACGCGACGATCATCGGCGGGCAGGTCGTGGTGGCCGACGGCGAGCACACCGGAAGCCGGCCTGGGGAGGTCATCCGGGAGTTCGTGCGGGGCTGAGCCTCAAGCCCCGATCCCCGGGGCGGCCGTGTTTACGCCACAGCCCGGTTTCTCGTAGCGTCGAGGCATGGCCGATCTCCGCACCGACCTGCCCGAGGCGTTCCCGACCCAGCCGATCCGCTACCTCGACCGGACGAGGGCGTGGTACTCGGCGCTGGGCTACGAGCCGTACCGATGGCCCCACCACGACGACGTGCCGTTCGCCCCGATGCCGAAGCCCTTGGCCCAGTGCCGGCTCGGTCTGGTCACGACGGCTGCGCCGTTCCAGGCGGACAAGGGCGACCAGGGCCCGGGGGCGGCCTACAACGGCAGTGCCAAGTTCTTCGACGTCTACACCTCGCCGGTGAGCGATCCGGCCGACGTTCGCATCTCCCACATCGGCTACGACCGGCACCACACGAAGGCCGACGATCCAAACACCTGGTTCCCGCTGCCCCGCCTGATCGAAGCGGTCGAGGCGGGAACGGTCGGCTCGTTGACCCACCGGTTCTACGGCGCTCCCACCGTCCGGCGAGTGCGGAGCACGACCGAGGAGCACGCCCCGGCGATCGTCCAAGCCCTTCGCGACGACGGTGCCGACGTGGCCCTGCTGGTCCCCACCTGACCGGTGTGCCACCAGACCGTGAGTCTGGTCGCCAACGCCATCGAATCGGCCGGCATCCCCACCGTGGTGATGGGCGCTGCCAAGGACATCGTCGAGCACGTCGGGGTCGCCCGGTTCGCGTTCAGCGACGTGCCGCTCGGCAACTCCGCCGGACTGCCCCACGACATCGGCTCCCAGCGGGACGTGCTGCACTGCGCCCTGAGGCTCTTCGAGGCGGCCCATGCCCCCCGGACCACCGTCCAGACCCCGGCCCGGTGGCAGGGCGACGATCACACCTGGAAGCGGGACTTCATGAACCTCGAGCAGCTGAGCGAGGAAGCGGTGGCCAAGGCGAAGGCCGAGTTCGAGCGCCAGAAGGAGCTGGCGAACCTGAACCGCTGACGCCGAGCCGAGGCGATCACCGAGAGCGGCGTATCGCGTCCGTGAAGATCACCGAGATCGGAGTACCGAGTCCGTGAAGATCACCGAGATCGGAGTACCGAGTCCGTGAAGATCACCGAGATCGAGACGTTCGTGGTCGATGCCGGTTGGCGGCCGTGGCAGTTCGTGGCCGTCAGGACCGACGACGGCATCACCGGTTACGGCGAGTGCTCGGACGGCCGGAACCCGTACGGCATCGTCGGGACCGTCGACGACTTCGCCCCGCTGGTCGTTGGCCGGGATCCCCGTGCGGTCGAGGCGATCTACTGGGATCTGTACCGCGTTGGGCGCCAGAGCCCGGGCGGGATCGCAGCCAAGGCCATCGCCGGGATCGAGCTGGCGTTGTGGGACGCCAAGGGCAAGGCCCTCGGGGTCCCGGTCCACGAGCTGTTCGGGGGGCCGATCCGGGAGCGGCAGCGCCTGTACTGGTCGCACTGCGGCTCGTCGCGGGCTCGCAACTACGAGCTGATCGGCACGCCGCCGATCGACTCCTACGAGGCGTTCACCGCGCTCGGGCGGGAGGTCACCGAGCGCGGCTTCACGGCGCTCAAGACCAACTTGGTGATCCCGGGGACGCCGGCCCGGGGGTTCGGGTTCGGCTTCGGGGGTGGACCTCCCGATCAGGACGTCCCGGTCGAGATCCTCGACAACGTCGAGCGGCAGCTCGCCGCGTTCGCCGCCGGTGTCGGCCCAGGAGTGGAGATCGCCCTCGACCTCAACTTCAACTACAAGCCTGAAGCGGCTGCGAAGATCTGCCGGATCGCCGAGCAGTTCACGATGCTGTGGGTCGAGATCGACATGTACGAGCCCGAGGCGCTCCGCCAGATCAAGGACGGCACGACCGTGCCGATCACGTCCGGCGAGAACCTGTACGGCATCCGGGACTATCGCCGCTACTTCGAGGCTCGCTCGATGGACAACGTCATGATCGACGTGCCCTGGAACGGCTTCGCCCGATCCCGCGACGTCGCGTTGCTGGCCGAGAGCTACGAGCTGAACGTGGCTCCCCACAACTACTACTCCCACCTGTCCACCCACATCGCCCTGCACCTCTGCGCCACCGTGCCGAACGTGCGGATCATGGAGATCGACATCGACGACGTGCCCTGGAAGGACGAGCTGACCGGCGGCGGCCTGGACTTCGTCGATGGCACCCTGGCGGTCCCTTCGGGGCCGGGTTGGGGCATCGATCTCGACGAAGACGTCGCCAGAGCCCACGTCTGGGAGCGCGGCCGCGGCCCGGGCTACACCGCGGCCCCGATCGGCACCCGCTGATCAGCCGACGAGCTTGTCGGCGGCCACGATGAAGGCGCGCAGGGGTATTGCCCATCGCCCGTCGCGCTCGTAGGCGGCGAGCGAGCTGGCAATGTCGTCGGCGATGGCGGACTTCGCCTCGGCGGTCTGGGCCAGAAACAGAGCCCGGGATCGGACACCGCCGCGCTCGAGGAAGTCCAGCATGGCGGCGGGGCCGTCCTCGTCGGTCCAGACGAGCTCGACCAGCTCACGGGTCGCCGGACCGAAGCCGGCTCCGGTCAGCAGGTCGTCACAGGCCTCGTCGGCGGCCCAGTGGAACATGTCGACGCCGGCCGGCAGACCCACGTCCAGCGAGCCCTGGCGAGCGATGGCGCCGAGCACGACGTCGAAGAACGGATTGCGGGCTGGCGGGAGCCACGACGAGAACGCGAGCCGGCCGCCTGGCCGCAGCACCCGGAATGCCTCGGCGGCGAACGCGTGATGGTCGGCGAAGTGCGGCATGCCGAACGCCGACACGACCGTGTCGACCGTCCCCGAGTCGACCGGGAGCTCCTCAGCGCTGCCCAAGCGGAACTCGACGTACGGGTACCGCCGCGACGCCTCGTCGACCATCGCCTGGGCGATGTCGACCCCGAGGGCGGACGCGCCCCGCTCGACCGCCGCTGCCGCCACCCACCCCGGCCCGGTGGCGACGTCCAAGACCACCGAGCCTCGTTCCACCCCCGCCGCGTCGAGCAGCGGGCCGGCCACGCCGGCGGTCACGCGGCCGATCGAGCCGGCGTAGCTCGACGCGACCTCCTCCCAGCCGGTTCGCTCGAATTCCTGGAAGGCCTGGTTTCTCATCGTGGACCTCGGCTGGTCATCGGCCGCCCTGTGAGTGCGCTCTCCGGCATCGTGCGCTCCTTACCGGTCGTGGTGAGCGGAGGACGTGGACTCCTCCGCACCGAGGGCCTCACCGTCGACCATACTCTGGGTGACCCGAAGAGCGCCGTAGGACCCTGGTCACAGACCTGCTCGGAACGAAGTCTCGACCGGACTCTCCGATTGCGCATCAGAGGTCGATCTCATCGGGGGCGAAGTCGTCCCAACTCGCCTTGCTGGGCGGCGCCGGCTCGGGCTCCTCGGTCGGCTGGCTGCTGGCCGTCGGTGCGAGATCGTCGTCGTGGGTCGACGGTGTCGAGCTGACCAGGGCCGCGGCCATCAGCGTCGTGATCGGCACCGCGGCGACGAGGCCGATCGAGCCGCACAGGGTTCGGACGATCTCTACCGCCACGATCTCCGAGTTGGCGACGGCACCCAAGGGTTGATCGGATGCGGCGAACAGCAATAGCAGCGGCATGCTGGCTCCGGCGTAGGCCAGGAGCAGTGTGTTCACCGTGGAGGCGATGTGCTCGCGGCCGACCCGGATGCCGGAGGTGATGAGCTCAGCCGTGGTCAGGAGCCGGTTGCGGTGCTGGAGCTCGGCCACCGTGGCGACCTGGGTCACCGTGACGTCGTCGAGAGCGCCCAGCGCGCCGAGCACGGCCCCTCCCAGAAGCAGCGAGGACAGATTGACGTCGGCCACCAGCGGGAGGGTCAAGCCCTCTTCGGTGGCGAGTCCGCTGAAGTCGGCGAGTGCGAAGAAGACGGACGAGATCGCCAGGGTCAATGCGAGGGAGGCCAGCGTGCCGGCCAGGGCCACGGTGGTGGTCGGCGTGAACCCATGGGTCAGGTAGAGGCTGATGAAGGCGATGGCTGCGCCGGCCGTGACCGCCACCAGCACCGGGTCGTTGCCGTCGAGCACGCTCGGAGCGATGAAGCCGACCAGAACGAAGACGGTCGCAGCCATGGCAGCCAGCGCCAGCAGCCCCCGTCGTCGACCGAGGGCAACGACCACGACGGCAAACGCCACAGCCAGCCAGGTCAACACGTTGCCCCGATCGCGGTCGGCATAGAAGTAGAAGTTCGTACTCGGCTCGTAGCCCAGCACTACGGCGTCTCCGACTGCGAGATCTGGCGTTGGCGCTCCGACCGTGAGGTTGAACTCGGGCAGGACCACGATTGCACCCGCGTCCGGTCCTTCATGGACCACGAAGGTGAAGGTCCTACAGTCCTGCGGGTTGTCCTGGCTCGAGTACGAGCACGGCCCATCGGCCACGGTCTCGACGGTGCCATCGAAGCGATCGGTGACGAGTCCGAGCTCCGCAGCCTGGACGGTGGACCGCTCGCGACCGCTGCCGTCGGGCCACAAGACGACCAACCCGATGACCGTGAGCAACCCGACAGCGCCGACCGCGATCAAGATCACCCGTAGGGCCGGGACCCCCAACCAGGTCTCCCAGCTGCCCCCAAGGCCGTGGCCGTGGCCGTGGCCGTGGCCGTGGCCGTGGTCCGATGCATCGTCGCTCATCGCAACAGAATGGCCCGCCAGAGCCCGGCTCGTCAGTAGTACTGGGGACCGTAGATCGCGGCGTTGATGTCTCGGCGGGTGTTGATCGCAGCCCGCCACGGCATCGCCAGGTATGCGTCGGCCACCCGGCGGGTCTCCGCTTCGAGGTCGCCCGCCGCGCATACCTGGTTGATGACCCGGTACTGGAGCAGCTCCTCGGCGGTGAACCGCCGGCACAAGATCATGGCCTCCTTGGCCAGGACCGGCCCTAGCCGTTGCGTGAGGTTGATGTTTGCCAACCCCCGGAACGGCATACCGACCTCCACCTCCGGCAGCCAGAACTGCGCTCCCTCGACCGCCAGCACGTGGTCGAACCCGGTGGCGATCGACCAGCCTCCGCCGACCGCGTACCCGTTGACCGCCGCGATCGAGATGATGTCCATGTGGACCATAGCGTCGAAGGTCCGCCCGATGATCCGGGGCACGCGGTTCATGTCGGCCTGGATGCGGGCCCGTTCCTCGGCGCTCTCGGCGTTGCGAGCGAGGCCGAGGTCGGCTCCGGCGCAGAAGGCCGGCCCCTTGCCGGTGGCGACGAGGATCTTGACGTCGCCGGCGTCGCGGGCTCGATGAACGAGCGATTCGAACTCCAGCATCACACTCGGATCGAGACCATTGCGCTTCTCGGGCCGATTGAACGTGATCGTGGCGATTGGGCCATCCTGCTCCCACAAGAAATACTCGAGCTCACTCATCCCTGCTGTTCCCGTCTCCGGACCGTTGGCGCCGAGACTACGACACAGCGGCCCAGAACTCAGCTTCCGTCGACGACCCCAGTTGTGTGAGGCTCAGGGGCAGACGCTGCGCAGAGAAACGGGGGAAACCGATGCCGGTAGAGATGATCGGGTGGATCGCCCCCAGGGTGTCGTCGGAGATCATCCCTCCCCAGGGCCCGGCGTTCGATCCCGACGTGATCGCCACGACCGCCAGGATCCACGAGGATGCCGACTTCGACCGGGTGCTGATCGGGTACTTCTCGAATGCCCCCGACGGCTTCCTCGTCGGAGCTCATGCCGCTGCGACCACCACCCGGCTCCGCTTCCTGCTCGCCCACCGGCCGGGGTTCGTCGCCCCGACCGTGGCGGCCAGGAAGATGGCGACCCTCGACCAGCTGACCGGGGGACGTCTCGCCGTCCATTTGATCGCCGGAGGCAACGACGAGGACCAGGCCCGAGACGGAGACTTCACCGACCACGCCACCCGCTACCGGCGAACGTCGGAGTATGCCGAGGTCCTCCGGCGGACCTGGACCGAGCGCCGTACCTTCGACCACGACGGCGAGTTCTACACCGTGCGCGGGCAGCGCTCGCTCATCCGGTGTGCTCAGGAGCCCCATATCCCGGTGTACGGGGGCGGCGGCTCCGACGCCGCGATCGACGCGCTTGCCCCCCACGTCGACGTCTTCATGCTGTGGGGTGAGCCCCTGGCCGAGACCGCGGCGTTCATGAAGCGGGTCCGGGACGCAGCCGAAGCGTCGGGACGGCGGCCCGAGTTCAGCGTCTCGACCCGCCCGATCCTCGGCGCGACGACGGCCGAGGCGTGGGAGCGGGCCTACGACATCGTCGATCGGATCAACGCCGCCCGGGGCGACCGGCCGGTCCGGGACCCGACCAACAAGGGCTCCCAGCGGCTCCTGGCCCTCGCCGACCGATCCGACGTGTTCGACACCTGCCTGTGGACCGCCACCGCGGCGGCGTCGGGAGCGCCCGGGAACTCGACGGCCCTGGTCGGCACCCCGGATGAGGTGGCCGAGGCACTCGTTGCGTACTACGACCTCGGGGTCAGGAGCCTCCTGATCCGCGGCTACGACCCCCTGCCCGACGCTGTGGCCTACGGCGCGGAGTTGGTCCCCCGGGTCCGGGCCATGGTCGCCGAGCGCGACCGGTCGTAGCGCCATGGGAGCCCCGCCGGCCCCGGTCGGCCCGGTGCGGGCCGCGCGCCTGCT
>JAOTYQ010000722.1 GCA_029861725.1 Acidimicrobiia bacterium
ACACGAACGCGGCGGTCCGCCGCATGTTCTCGGTGAGCGCCAGCTTCCCGCCCGACATCTCCGGACCCGGTAGCTGTCCGGCCTTCATCTTGGCGATGGCCCGTTGGTTCGAGAGATCGAGGACCTTGGTCCGGATGTAGATGTCCGCCAGCTCCTGCCGGGTGATCGCGTCGTCGGCCAGGCCGAAGTGGCGGACCATCTCCTTGAGCCGGGTGAACCCTCCACCGCTCCCCGACCCGCCGCCGATCGAGGCCCGCTCATTCATGAGCGTGGTGAGCGCGACCCGCCAGCCGTCGTTGACCTCGCCGAGCCGGTGGCTGTCGGGCACCCGCACCTCGTTGAAGAACACCTCGTTGAAGTTGGCGCCGCCGGTCATCTGCCGCAGCGGACGCACGTCGACCCCTGGTGCCTTCATGTCGACGATGAACCCGGTCAGGCCCTTGTGCTTGGGGAGGTCGGGATCGGTCCGGCAGATCACCTCGCCGATGTCGGAGTAGTGGGCACCGGAGGTCCATACCTTCTGACCGGTTATCACCCACTCCTCTCCGTCCCGCTCGGCTTTCATCTGGAGGCTGGCCAGGTCGGATCCGGCGCCCGGCTCGGAAAAGAGCTGGCAGCCGACGACATCGCCCCGGTACATCTTCGGCAGGAGCTCGGCGGCGACCGCCGAGTCGGCGTGGTCGAGGATGGTGGGGGCGACCATGCCGAGCCCGATGCCGAAGAAGCCCTGGTTCGGCACATCGTAACGGGCCTCGATATCCGCGTAGGCTTTCTCGTAGGTACGGGCCAGGCCCCGACCGCCGAGCTCGGTCGGTCCGGTGATCCAGCCGAGGCCGGCGTCGTAGCGCTTGGCCCGCCACGCTTGCGCCTCGGCCAGTTCGACTCGCTCCTTTCCCCGGTCGACCTCCTCGAACAGCGACGGGTCGTCCGGGCCCTCGCCCCACACGAACGCCTTTGCCTCCGCTTTGAGCGAGGCGTTGGCCTCGAGAAACGACCGGGCCTCGGTGGTGAACTCGTCGAGCGTGATGTCGGTCATCGCGCCAAGCTATCGGTTCGGCCCGATGCGGGCGAGGCCGGCTCGGCTCGACTACCGGCCTCGCTGCTTGCCTTGCTTGGCCGCTCGTTTCTGGATGTTGGCCCACTCGTCGCGCAGGCCGACCGTGCGGTGGAAGACCCGGCGATCGTCGAGATCGGAAGCGAAGTAGCCGAGCCGCTCGAACTGCACGACCTGCCCCGGGGTCACGGTGGCCAGTGCTGGTTCCAGCTTCGCTCCGGTCAGGGTCTCTCGGGACCGGGGGTTGAAGCACGCGATCGGGTCGCTGCCGTCGGCCCCTGGATGAGGATCGGTGAACAGCCGGTCGTAGAGGTGGACGGTGCCGTCGACGGCGTGAGCCGCCGACACCCAGTGGATCGTCGATCGCACCTTGCGACCGTCGGGCGTCGAACCTCCGGCACTTTCGGGGTCGTAGGTGGCGTGGACCTCGACCACGTTCCCGGCGTCGTCGGTGACCACGTCGGTGGCGGTGATGTAGAAGCCGGCCCGGAGCCTGACCTCCCGTCCGAGGGTGAGCCGGTAGTACTTCGGTGGCGGGTCGAGCTTGAAGTCGTCCTGCTCGATCCACAGCTCACCGGTGAAGGGGACCTGCCGAGTGCTGGCGGTTGCGTCCTCCGGGTTGTTGACCGCCTCCACGAGAACTTCGTGCTCGTCGGAGCTCGGTTCGGGCCAGTTGGTGATGATCAGCTTGAGCGGCCGGAGGACGGCCATTCTCCTCGGAGCGCAGCGGTTGAGCTCGGTCCGAACGAACGATTCGAGGAGCTCGATGTCGTGCACGCTGTTGGTGCGGGCCAAACCGATGCGGTCGACGAAGGCTCGGATCGCAGCCGGCGGATAGCCGCGGCGACGCAGCCCTCGCAGCGTCGGCATGCGGGGATCGTCCCACCCGTCGACGAGGCCCTCTTCGACGAGCTGGCGGAGCTTCCGCTTCGACAGCACGGTATGGGTGAGACTGAGGCGTGCGTATTCGGTCTGCTCCGGCTGGTCGCCGGGCAGATCGAGGTGGTCGAGGCACCAGTCGTAGAGGGCCCGATGGTCGGAGAACTCGAGCGTGCACAGCGAGTGGGTCACGCCCTCGACGGCGTCGGACTGGCCGTGGGCCCAGTCGTAGGTCGGGTAGATGGTCCAGGTGTCGCCCGTGCGGACGTGGTGGGCCCGCCGGATCCGGTAGAGGATCGGATCGCGGAGCTGCATGTTCTCGCTCTGCATGTCGATCCTGGCCCGCAGGACGCGCTGACCCTCTGCGAACTCGCCAGCCCGCATCCGCCGGAAGAGGTCGAGGCTCTCTTCCACCGGCCGATCGCGGTACGGGCTCTCAACCCCGGGTTGGCCGAAACCGCCTCGCTGGGCGGAGATCGTGTCGGCGTCCTGGTCGTCGACGTAGGCCAGGCCCTTGCCGATCAGCTCCTCGGCCCAGGCGTAGAGCTGCTCGAAGTAGTCGGAGGCGTAGACGACTTCATCGGGTTCATAGCCGAGCCAGGCGATGTCATCCTGGATGGCGTCGACGTAGCTCTGCTCCTCGGTCTCCGGGTTGGTGTCGTCGAACCGCAGCTTGCACGTGCCGCCGAACTCTTCGGCGATGCCGAAGTTGGTGCCGATCGCCTTGGCGTGGCCGATATGGAGGAACCCGTTGGGCTCCGGCGGGAACCGGGTCTGGACCCGGCCGCCGAAACGACCCGAGGCGTTGTCGTCGATGACCTTGGCCCGGATGAAGTCGACGGCCGGTTCCGGCCGCCCGGGGGCGGGCGTGGAGGTGGGAGTCTCGTCGGTCCCTGACGACGTGGTCACGCTACGAAGCTAGCGACTGGCACGCCGCTTCGTGACCGAGTTGCGCTCGAGGGTCCCGCGGCGGTCACCCCTACGCTGGGCTCCGTGACCCTGACGACCTCCCGCCCCCAGAAGTCGGGATCCCTGCTCGACCGGGCGCCGCTGCCCGTGCTGACGCTGATCGGGTGGACGCTGTTCGTCTGGGT
>JAOTYQ010000723.1 GCA_029861725.1 Acidimicrobiia bacterium
CTGAGAGGTCGACCCGCGATGAATATCCCGCTCACCCAACGGCTGGCCGTATGGTCGGCACGTCGACCTTGGGTCGTGGTCGGCGCGTGGGCCCTCACGCTCGTCGCGGGGCTCGCCATCACCGGCGCACTTCTCGCAAGCGCCATCTCCACCGAGATCAAGTTCGTCAGCAATCCCGACTCGAAGACCGGCACCGCGCTGATCGACGACACCTCTCTCGCGGGAGACAACTTCACCGACACCGTCACCGTTAGCAATCCGGAGCTCACGGTCGACGACCCGGAGTTCCAGCAACGGGTCGAGAGTCTGACCAGTGAGATCCGGTCCGTCGAGGCGGTCGATGCGGCGACCAACTTCTACGAGACCGACAACCAGAGCTTCGTCTCCGACTCCCGCAACACGACGATCATCCCGATGGCGATTCCGATCGATCTCAAGGACGAGGTGACCGAGACACTCGCGATCGTCGAAGAGGCCAGCAACGAGAACGGCTTCACCCTGACCCACAGTGGGCAGGCCACTCTCGACCACGACTTCAACGAGCAGTCAGAGAAGGACCTCCAGCGGGGCGAGAGCATCGGCATCGGGGTTGCACTCCTCATCCTGCTGTTGGTCTTCGGCGCGGTCGTGGCCGGAGTGCTGCCGATCATCCTCGCGGTCATCTCGATCATCATCGGTCTCGGCATCGTCTCGTTGCTCGGCCAACTCGCGGAGTTCTCCTTCTTCGTCGTCAACCTGATGACGATGATGGGCCTCGCGGTCGGGATCGACTACAGCCTCTTCATCGTCTCCCGTTTCCGCGAGGAGCGTGAGGCCGGCAAGGACAAACTGGCGGCCATCGAGGCCGCCGGCGGCACTGCCAACAAAGCAGTGCTGTTCAGCGGCATAACGGTCGTGGTGTCGCTCGCCGGGTTGCTCTTGGTGCCCAACACCATCTTCATCAGCCTCGGCGCCGGCGCGATCATCGTCGTGATCATCACCATCCTCCAGGCTCAGACCCTGCTACCGGCCGTGCTCAGCATCCTCGGCGACGGCATCAATCGCCTGAAGGTGCCCTTCGTCTCGACGCAGTTCGGTGCGGACGCCGAGGTCGGCTTCTTCAGCGGGGTTGCGCGACGGGTGCAGGCGCACCCGGTCGTAAGCCTCGTCGTGACGGTGCTCATTCTGCTCGCGGCCGCAGCCCCGTTGCTGACGATCAACACCGGCTTCAGCGGAGTCAGCACGCTTCCGGACGGCTTCGCCTCGAAGGAGGGCTTCCAAGTTCTGGCCGAGGAGTTCGACGCGGGCCAGAGCAGCCCGGCGCAGGTCGTGATCGAGGGTGACCCCACCACGCCGGAGGCGACGGCCGCGGTCGAGCAACTGCGCCGCGCGATCGCCGACGATGACGGCTTCGGCCCCCCGACGGCGCTGGCGGTCAGCGATGACCGAACCATCGGTTTCGTCCAGGCGCCGCTGGCGTTCGACCCACAGACCCAAGACGCCTACGACGCGGTCGGCCGTCTGCGCGATGAGGCGATTCCCGCGGCGTTCACCGGCACCCAAGTTGATGTCTTCGTGACCGGCCAGACCGCTGAGGATGTCGATTTCATCGAGCAGCTTGGCGCCTTCACCGTTCCGGTGATCGCCCTGGTGCTGGTGCTCAGCGTGATCCTGCTGACGCTGGCGTTCCGCTCGATCGTGATCGCGATCAAGTCGATCTTCGTGACCTCGCTGTCGGTGTTGGCCGCTTACGGCATCGTCGTACTCGTCTGGCAGCACGGCGTAGGCAACGAGATCTTCGGCTTCCAACAGGTCGAGAAGATCGAAGTCTGGATCCCGTTGTTCCTGTTCGCCCTGCTATTCGGCCTCTCGATGGACTACCAGGTCTTCCTGGTGAGCCGCATTCAGGAGCGCTACTCGCAAACCGGGGACAACGATGAGGCGGTCCGATGGGGCGTCGGCACCACCGCGCGATTGATCACCGGAGCAGCGGCCATCATGGTCGCGGTCTTCGGAGGCTTCGCGCTCGGTGAGCTCGTCGCCCTCTCGCAGATGGGCTTCGGCCTGGCGATCGCGATCGCCCTCGATGCCCTGATCATCAGAACGATCCTCGTGCCGGCTGCGATGACCCTGCTCGGAGATTGGAATTGGTATCTGCCGCGCTGGCTGGAGTGGCTCCCCGACCTCAAAATCGAGGGCGAGCCGCTCGGAAAACCTCAGGAGGTGGGCCCGAAGTAACCCTCTTCGGAGGCGGCGATCGAGACGGCCCGGCAGATACCCGGGCCGTCTCGTCATGGGGCTAGCTGTCTGCCCCCGGATGGTCGCCGTGGATGTCGCGCAGGGTGTCGGCGCGAAGTCCCAAACGGAGCGACTCGAGCGGTAGCACCTCGTCGGGCGGGATGTTGCCGACGTTCACGTTGGAGCCCAGCATGCGAATGAACCACACTTGCTGAGCCTTCTGAGGTGCCTCGAAGATGAGCTTCGAGTGGTCGATCGAGGTCACGATCTCCTCGATCAATCCCATGCGCACCTCCCCATCAGCGCGGAAGATGCCCGCCGTGCCGGTCTCGCGCGCCTCGGTGATGACCCTCCACGATCCCGCGCCGAGTTCCTCCTGGATGGAGGCAACCCAGCGGCTTGGCGCGACCACGACCTCGTCGTCTTTGGAGCCGACCTCGCTGAGAACCCTGAAGTCGGCCGACATCCGACGGATCCAGTCGAGCTTGGTCTCGGTCGGGATCTCCACGATGCCGTCCGAGATCTCGACTAGCCCGAGGCCCAGCGAGTCGATGAACTCGCGCCATTCCTCGAGACGCCCTTGCAGCAGACAGGTCTCGAAGAAGGTGCCGCCGAGCACCACCTCGGCTCCGGCGTCGCGGTAGATGGCGATCTTCTCCCGCAGATTCCCGGTGATGTACGACGAGCCCCAGCCGAGCTTGACGATATCGACGTAGTCGCCGGCGATCTCCAGCATCCCCTCGACTTGACCGAGAGTGAGCCCCTTGTCGATCACGTGGGTCAGCCCGGTCTCGCGGGG
>JAOTYQ010000142.1 GCA_029861725.1 Acidimicrobiia bacterium
TCCGTCCCCGACGTCGTCGTCGTCGGGGGCGGGCTGGCGGGCCTGGCCGCCGCCGCGACCGTGGCCGCCGCCGGGCGGACGGTCGTGGTCCACGAGCGCCGAGGTGTGCTCGGCGGCCGGGGCCGCAGCGTCAACCAGGACGGATTCACCTTCAACCAGGGACCGCACGCCCTCTACCGGGGCGGCCCCGCCGAGCGTCTGCTCAGCGCGCTCGGCGTCTCGCTCCGCGGTGGGAGACCACCGCTCCAGGGTCGCCTCGTGTTCGACGGTCGCAGCGAGATCGCGCCCGCCGGTCCGGCCACGTTGCTCCGGACCCGCGCGTTGGGCCCTCGGGGCAAGCTCGAGATCGGGCGCCTCCTCTCCCGTCTCCCGAAGCTGTCGGCCGCTCGGCTGGCCGACGTCTCCGCCGAGGACTGGATCGCTGGCTCGGTCAGCGGAGAGCGCCCGGCCGAGATGATGCGGGCGCTGGTCCGGCTGGCGACCTATGCCAACCAGCCGGCCGAGCTGAGCGCCGATGTCGCCATCACCCAGATGCAGGCGGCGCTCGGCCCGGGCGTGCTGTACCTCGACGGCGGCTGGCAGACCATCGTCGATCAGCTCCGCGAGACCCCCGGAGTGCAGATCGTCACCAGTGACGGGCTGGCCGAGCTCCCCGACCGGCGAGCGGTGATCGTGGCCGTCGGTGGATCCCAGGCGACCGGCGCGCTCCTAGAGAAGACCTTCGACGTCGGCCCGGCCGCGTCGGCCAGCTGTCTCGACCTGGGCCTCTCTCGGCGGCCCGACGCTGCGTTCGTGCTCGGTGGCGACGTGCCGTTCTATTTCTCGAACCACTCGGCCGTGGCCGATCTGGCTCCTGAAGGACAGCATCACGCGGCCGCAGTGCAATACCTCGGGCCGCACGACGAGCCCGACCCAGCGAGGATCGAAGCCTTCACTCGGCATGCGGGGGTGCGCGACGATGACATCGTGGTTACGCGCCGGCTCCACCGGATGACGACCGTCACGGCGATCCCGACCGCGGCCCGGGGCGGGCTGGCCGGTCGGCCGAGGGTGACCGACACCGGCCACGACAGCGTGTTCATCGCAGGCGACTGGGTCGGCCCCGACGGCCATCTCCTCGACGCCGTCATGGCCAGCGCCGACGCCGCGGCCAAGGCTGCGCTGCGGGTCGTCGACCGCGCTCGGGTCGGATGAGCGATCCGGTCGGGCTGTTCGAGACGGAGCGGCCACGGCTGCGGGCGATCGCCTACCGGATGCTCGGCACACCCGACGATGCCGACGACGTGGTCCAGGACACCTGGCTACGGTTCTCGACCGCCGACCGGGCGACGATCGACAACCCGGCGGCTTGGCTGACGACCGTGGCGAGCCGGCTCGCCATCGACCGGCTCCGGTCGGCCCAGCGCCGGCGGGAGACCTACGTGGGGCCGTGGCTGGCCGACCCGATCGCCGACGAACCGGCGATCGGGACGAGCCCCGACGAGGCCGTGTTGCTGGCGGAGTCGCTGTCCCTCGGCTTCCTGGCAGTCCTCGAGCGGGTCTCGCCGCTGGAACGGGCGGTGTTCATCCTCCACGATGTCTTCGGCTACCCGTTCGACGAGGTCGCGGCAATCATCGAGCGGACCCCGGCGGCGACCCGCCAGCTGGGCCGGCGGGCCCGTTTGCACATCGAGGACGGGCGGCCCCGATTCACCCCCGATCCCGAGGAGGTGGAGGAACTGACCCGCACCCTCCTGGCCGCCGCGGTCGACGGTGATGTCGAGACGCTGAAGTCGTACCTCGCCGACGATGTCGTCCACCTGTCCGATGGCGGCCCCGATCACCGCGCCGCCCGGGCCCCGGTCGTCGGCCCTCACCGGGTGGCCCAGCTGTTCCTCGGCCTGGCCAAGCGGTTCCAGGACGGCATGGAGTTCCACTTCGTGCGGGCCAACGGGCAGCTCGGGCTCTACACGACCCTTGGCGGCCAGCCGTTCATGCTGCACGTCTCCAACTGGGTCGACGGCAAACTGACCGGCTCGTTCGCCGTCCGCAACCCCGACAAGCTGGCCGCGTTCCACCGTTCGTGGAGCGCCACTCGGGACTGACGCCGCCCCCCCGTCGTGACCGGGCGTCGAGCGGCGCTCTATGGTCGACTCGATGACCGATTCGACGACCGACTCGATCCCGGGCGTGAACCGCCCGCCCGGAGCCCTCGACGGGATCCGTCTCATCGACCTGACGACGGTGCTGATGGGGCCGATGGCAACACGGATGCTGGCCGACCACGGTGCCGACGTGATCCGGATCGAGCCGTTGGCCCCACAGAGCACCCGGCACAGCCCGCCGTGGCGAACGCCGGGCATGAACGGGTTCACGCTCAACCTCCAGCGGAACAAGCGGAGCATCGCCCTCGACCTCAAGCACCCGGATGGGGCCGCGGCCGCCGCCGAGCTGATCGCCGGCGCCGACGTGGTGGTGAGCAACATGCGCCGATCGGCGCTGGTCCGGCTCGGGCTCGACGCCGACACGCTGCGAGCCCGCCACCCCGGCCTGATCCACTGCACCGCCAACGGGTTCGGCTCGGGCGGTCCCTACGCCGATCGTGCCGCCTACGACGACGTGATCCAGGCATCGTCGGGGCTGGCCAACCTGCACGAGCGGGTCGATGGGCAACCCCGGCTGGTCCCATCGGTCATCGCCGACAAGGTCTGCGGCATGACGATCGCACAGGCGGTGCTCGCCGCCGTCGTCCACAAGGTCCGGACCGGTGAGGGACAGACGGTCGAGGTACCGATGTTCGAGACGATGGTGGCGTTCAATCTCGTCGAGCACCACCGGGGCCACGCCTTCGAGCCGCCGATCGGCGACATCGGCTACGTCCGCCTGCTCAACCCCTACCGCCGTCCGTTCAAGGCCGCCGACGGCTGGGTGTGCCTCCTGCCCTACACCGATGCCGACTGGACGAGCTTCTTCACCTTCGTCGGCCATCCCGAGCTGATCGACGACCCGCGGTTCGTGACCCACAGCACCCGGCTCGAGAACATCGAGGCTCTCTACGAGTTCCTGGGCGACATGGCTGCGCTCCACACGGTCGAGGAATGGCTGCGGTTCGCCGAGTCGGTCTCGATCCCCGCGTCACCGGTCCTCGATCTGGCCGAGGTCCACGACGATCCCCAGGTGGTGGCGTCAGACCTGATGCCCGTGGCCGAGCACCCTACCGAGGGGTCCTACCGCATGGTGAACGACTCGGTCCGCTACTCGGCATCGCCAACGACGATTCGGCGGCACGCTCCCTATCTCGGCCAGCACACACGCCAAGTCTTGTCCGAGCTCGGCTGGACCGTCGACCGGATCGACCGGCTGCTCGCCGACGGCGCCGCGGCGGAAGGGGAGCAGCCGTGAGCGCGGTCGCCCCGGTCGCGCCGTGGCGGATCGGGGTCGACGTCGGAGGCACCTTCACCGATCTCGTGCTGGCCGACCGCCGCGGCCGGACCTGGGTGGCCAAGGTGCCGTCGGTGCCCAGCGACCCGAGCCGGGGTGTCCTCGACGCGCTCGCAACGGTGGCGGCCGAGGTCGGACTCGACCGCTCGGCGGTGCTGACCGGGTGCTCGCTGTTCGTGCATGGCTCGACGGTGGCAACCAACACGATGCTCGAAGGCAAGGGGGCGTCGGTCGGCCTGATCACGACCGATGGGTTCCGCGACGTGCTCGAGATCCGGCGGGGCCTGCGAGACGACCAGTGGGATCATCGTCGCCCCTATGCGGCCGTGCTGGTGCCCCGCTCGCTCCGGCGGGTCGTCGGCGGGCGCATCGACAGCGACGGCAGCGAGCACGAGCCGTTGGCCTTCGACGACCTCGACTCTGTGGTCGCCGATCTCGACGACGCCGGGGTCGAGGCGATCGCCGTCGCCCTGCTGAACAGCTTCGTCAACGACGACCACGAGCGAGCTGCGGTGGAGCGAATCCGGTCGCGATGGGGAGGACGATGGATCACGGCCTCGGCCGACGTCTCTCCCCTGATGGGCGAGTACGAGCGCTGCTCGACGGCGGTCGTCAACGCGTCTCTGCTGCCTAGAACCGTCTCGTATCTGGAGGCACTGGAGGGTCAGCTCCTGGCCGAGGGGCTGCGCCATCCGATGTTGATGGTCCAGTCGAACGGCGGGGCGGCGTCGCTGCAGCAGGTGGCCTCCCGGCCGGTGAGCTTGCTGCTCAGCGGCCCGGCCGCCGCAGTAGGAGCCCTCGACCACTACCGAGCAGCGATCGATGGTCTGGCCGGACTCGGAGCTGGAGCGGACCCCACCGGCGGCAACATCATCTCGATGGAGATCGGGGGTACGTCCTGTGACGTGCTGCTGATGTCGGCCGGCGGTGTTGCCACCCGGGACGATCTGGACATTGCCGGCTATCACGTGTCGACGCCGGCCATCGACATCCACACGATCGGGGCCGGGGGCGGCACGATCGCCGGCGTCGACCCGGCTGGCCTCCTCTATGTGGGACCGGCAGGGGCGGGCGCCGACCCCGGCCCGGCCTGCTACGGCCAGGGGGGGACCGCGCCGACCGTGACCGACGCCCAGCTCGTGCTCGGCCGGCTCCGACCGGGGCCGTACGCCGGTGGCTCGATCTCGCTCGACGTCGACGCCGCCCGTGACGCGATCCGCAGCGGGGTGGCCGAGCCGCTCGGTGTGTCGATCGAGGAGGCGGCGGCCGGGATCATCACGCTGCTCGAGCAGAACCTGCTCGGCGCAGTCGAGTACATCTCGATCGAGCGGGGGCACGCCCCTCATCGGTTCACGCTCGTCGCCGCCGGTGGCGCCGGCCCGATGCACGGCGAGGCCGTGGCCCGCGGGCTCGGCGTCGGCCGCGTGTACCTCCCCCGGGCCGCCGGGGCGCTGTGCGCCGTCGGCATGCTGAACACCGAGCTGCGGCAGGACTTCGTGCGGTTCTGCCGCGGATCGATCGACGAGATCGAGCCGTCGTTCGTCGACCGCACGCTGGACGAGCTCCGCGCCCAGGCCACCGACGCACTGGCCGCCGAGGGCTTGGCTGGGGACGACATCGTGCTCCGGGCCGAGCTCGATCTCCACCACCCAGGTCAGATCTGGTCGATCCGTATCGGGCTCGACCGCTTCGGTCCGGGCGAGATCAGGGCGGCGTTCGAAACCGACTACGAGCGGCTGTACGGGCACGTCCAGGATGACGGGACGATCATGATCGCCACCGCCCGGGTGGTGGCAACGGCTTCCACTGGTGCGCTCGCCCGTCCGGCGATGCGGGGGCTCGGCGAGCGACCGCAGCCGATCGAGACCCGGAAGGTGTGGCACGGCGACCACGGCTGGCTCGACACCGCGGTGTACCGGGGGGCCGATCTCGGGCCGGGCGTCGCCTTGACCGGGCCGCTGCTCGTCGAGGAGGTGACCACCACCGTGGTGGCCGGCCCCGACGCGGTGCTCAGCGTCGACGACCGTGGTGACTTCGCGCTGCTCCTCGACGAGCGGCTCGAGCCGTCGATGTCGGCGGCACCAGGTAGTGCCGCGGTGATGGCGGCCGATGACGAGCGCCGGCTCGATCCGATCCTGCTCTCGTTGATGCAGAATCGGCTCGACCAGATCTCCCGGCACATGGGCTGGGTGATGACGCGAACCGCTCGCAGCACGATCTTCAGCCAGTCGCACGACTTCTCGTGCTTCGTCGCCGGCCCCGACGGCACGCTCGTCGCCAACGCCGACGGTCTCCCGATCCACACCGGCGGTGGCGGCTTCGCCGTTCGCGCCCTCCTGGCGCGGTGGGGTGACGACATCGCTCCCGGCGACGTCTTCCTCCTGTCCGACCCCTACGAGGCCGGCGGCAACCACCTCCCCGATTGGGTGATCGCTCGACCGGTGTTCCTAGAGCCCGAGCGCGACGGCGATCCCCACCGGCTCGCCGGGTTCTGCTGCAATCGGGCGCACCAGTCCGACATCGGCGGCGGTGTCGCCGGCACCTACAATCCGGAGGCGACCGAGATCTGGCACGAGGGCATCCGCCTCCCTGTGCTCAAGCTGGTCGAACAGGGCCTCGTTCGGCGAGACCTGTGGGAGCTGCTGCTGTTGAACACCCGCACCCCCGAGCTGCTCGACGGCGACCTGCTGGCGATGATCGGATCGACCAGGATCGGAGCCGAGCGGGTAGCGGCACTGGCCGACGAGCTCGGTCTCGACCGCTACTTCGCCCACCTCGACGGGATCCTCGATCATGCCGAACGGCGCATGGGCCAGGCGATCGCCGGTCTTCCCGACGGTGTGTACGCGGGCAGCGACATCAGCGACAACGACTGCTTCGACAAGGTCGACGTTGCCGTGCGGGTGACGGTGACCGTTGCCGGCGGCCGCATGACGATCGATTTCACCGGCAGCGACCCGCAGATCAAGGGGTTCAAGAACTCGTCGTTGGCCAACACCCACTCCGCTGCGTACCTCGCCGTCTCGTCGTTCTTCGATCCCGACCTCCCCCGAAACGAGGGCACCTACCGACCGGTCGAGATCGTCGCCCCGGAGGGGACGATCGTGAATGCCCGCCCGCCGGCTCCGATGACGATGAACACCGTGTTCGTCGCCCACGAGATCGTCCACGCCATCTGGAAGGCCCTGGCTCAGGCCGACCCCGACCGGGCGCTGGCCGGCTGGTCGAAGACGATTCACGGCCACGTCGCCGGACTCGACGCTGGTGGCAACACCTGGGTGATGTACCACTGGCACGCGATGGGAACCCCCGGCGCCACGCCAGAACGCGACGGGTTCAACCAGATGGGCCACCTCATTTCGCTTGGCGGGCTCGACATCCCGAACCTCGAATTCCACGAGCAGAACTTCCCGGTCCGCTACCGGCGGTGGGAGTTCCGGACCGACGCCGCCGGCGCCGGCAAGCGCCGCGGCGGTACCGGCGTCCGCTACGAGGCCGACGTGCTGGTGCCGGCAACGTGGTCGTTCCGAGCCGAGGGGCTCGACACGCCGTCGGGCTACGGTGTGCGGGGCGGCTCGACCGGTGGGGTGGGACAGGAGTGGATCGAGCCGATCGACACCGAGACCGACGGACACCGCTTCGTCCCCCCGAAGTACGGGGTCCGGCGCCTCGGTCCGGCTCGGATGATCGCCGAAACGCCGGGGGGCGGCGGTTGGGGAGACCCCTTCGAGCGGGAGCCCGAGCTGGTGCTCCGTGACGTGATCGACGGTGTCGTCTCAGTCGAGGCGGCCGCCGAGCACTACGGCGTCGTCATCGCCGGCGACGGCGCCTCGATCGACGCCGCCGCCACCGCCGACCGCCGCCGCAAGTGAGCGCCTCGGGACGGCCCCACCGGTTCAGGTCGTCACGCACGCCGCTCTACCGGACGATCCGTGTGACGATCAGCCCGATGAACGAGGGCCCCGAGCCGACGAACCACCAGCCGACGTGACGCCGGCACGTCGCGCAGACCGCGAGGCGCCAGGCGTAGCCGGTGAACCAGGTGGCCTCGGTCGTCTCCTCGCCCTCGCCGGCACAGCCCGGGGCGTCGCGAAAGCACGACAAGGTCCACGAGTAGCCGGCCGGGTTGCGGAAGGTGTGCTCGTGGCCGCCGCCTCGCTGGACCGATCGGGAGCTCGTGGTCAGCTCCGCATCACAGGCGGCGCAGCGCACCTTGCTACGAGCCGTTGTCGGCTCGGGTTCGGTCGACGTTGCGGTCGAGCCGGCAGGCTCCACTTTCGTGTCGGTCGACGGGCCGGCCATGTCGGTCAGGTTAGGGTGAACGACGCCCGGACGGTCGGCGTCACCGGTACCAGCTCGGGGTCGATGGCGTCGATCGACTTCTGCTGGCCCGGCCCCGACCTCATCGTGGGAGCTACTTGATCCCAGAGCTGGCCGCGTTCTCCACGAAGTACCGCTGAGCGAGGATGAACACGGTGAAGGGGATCATGACCGAGATCACGATGGCGGCGAACAGCAGGTTGGGCCCTTCGCCGGCCTGCCCGTTGAGGGTCTGGAGGGCCAACGTCAGGACGAAGTCGTCGGAGTTGCCGAGGTTGATCGATACCAGCGGCCAGATGAACGAGTTCCAGGCGTAGAGGAACATGAAGGTGGCCAGCGTGGCGATGGCCGGCCACGACAGCGGCACATAGAGCCGCCACAGGATCGTCCACCTGGAGGCCCCGTCGATGAAGGCCGCTTCCTCCAGCTCCCCGGGAATGGTGCTGAAGAACTGTCGCATCAGGAAGGTCCCGTAGGCGTTGAACAGGAACGGCCACACCAGCGATCCGAGGGTGTCGACCCAGCCGAGCTCCACCATGAGCCGGAACAGGGGCACGATCAGCACGATGAACGGGATCATGATCGATCCGATGTAGGCCACGAATATCTTGTCTCGCCCTGGGAACCGGACCCGGCTGAAGGCGAAACCGCCCATGATCGAGGTGAACAGCGTTCCGCCCACCACCAACACCGTGACCAGGATCGTGTTGGTGAGCGCCCGGTCGATGTCCCGCAGCTCGACGATGTCGGTGAAGTTCTGCCACTGGAACTCGACCCGCTCCGCCCTCTCGGCCGTTCGGGCCACGGCGTAGGCAACCTGGTCTTCGTCCCCAGGATCGACGAACCGGGCTACCGCGGTCTCACGCTCCAGCGCCAGCTCGCGGACGTTGTCGCCGATCGTGACGTCGTAGACCGGGAGGACGGTTCCGGCCACGTCGACGGTGGCGCCGGTGTCGGTGGCCAGCTCCAGTGGCCAGGCCACCGACTGTTCGGGATCGTCCGGCTCGACGAACAGGCCGGCCGTCACCCCCGACTCCGCGATGTACATGCTGGCGGTGTCGCCGCTCGGCAGCTCGATGGCGTACAGGTCCTGCTCCTCGCCCTCGATCGTGACCGAGTCCTGGGTTCGGGGCAGGATCCGGGGCGGGTAGCGGAAGGTGTCCTCCGGCGTCTTCAGCGCGGTGGCCGCCATGAACACGAACGGGAACAGCATGATGGCGGCGAAGAGCAGCAGCACCCCATAGGCCGCGATCGACGCTCTCAGTCGCGAGCTGCGCCTCACAGCCGCAGCTCCTCCTGCTCGCCCCGCCGGAAGTACAGGAGGCTGATGGCGAAGGTGAGGATGAACAGAGCCCACGCCACCGCCGAGGCGTAGCCGATCTCGAACTGCTGGAAGGCGTTCTGGTACAGGTAGATGACCGGGGTCAGGGTCGAGTTGTTGGGTCCGGCCGGCGACGACGGCGATTGGAGGATGAAGGGCTCGTTGAACATCTGGAGGGCCAGGATCGTCGTCGTGGCCACGACGAACACGGTCGTCGATCGGAGCATGGGGACGGTCAGCCGCCAGAACTTGGTCAGGGCACCGGCCCCGTCGATGTCGGCTGCCTCGTAGAGCTCCCGGTTGATGCCCTGCATGCCGGCGAGGAACAGCACGGTGTTGAACCCGATCTGCTGCCAGGCGAACAGGATCATCACCGCCACCAGGGCGATCGAGGAGTCGGAGATCCACTGGGGCTGGGCCGAGACGAAGTCGGTGCCCAGGAGGGTGTTGACAAGATCGGTGGCCCGCAGCAGCACGTAGTTGATGTAACCGACCGTCGAGTTGAACAGCTGCTTCCAGATCAGCGTCACCCCCACCACGCCGGCGATCGAGGGCAAGAAGTACGCGGCCCGAAAGAGGCGCATGCCCGGCAGGTCGGCGTTGAGCAGAGCCGCCAGTATCAGCGCCGGCATCACCGCCAGCGGGATGGCCACGATGCCGAACACGACGATGTTGCGCAACGATCGGAGGAAGAGGTCGTCGGTCAGCAGATCCCGATAGTTGTCGAGCCCGACGAAGGTGGCATCGGTCAGACCGTCCCATTCGGTGAAGCTGAAGAAAAACGACGCGATCAGCGGGCCGGCGAAGAACGTGAGGAACCCCAGGGCGTTGGGGGCCACGAACAACAGCCCCTCCATCGTCTCGGTCTGCCGCTGGGACGAGCCGAAGACCGGGGTGGCCGAATCCGACCATTGGAGTCGGCAGGCCGCAATCGCTGCCACCGATACGACGGCGTAGCCGATGACGTCGGTCCACAGCAGCCGCCGGCTGACCTCGAGCAGCCCCGGCAGCAGGCCCATGGCGATCAGCAGCACCGCCAGGCCGAGCCACATGAGGAACGTGCCGATCTGCAGCAGTCGCTTGTTCTCCGTCTCGCCCCGGTTGGCCAAACCTCGTATGAGCCAGCCGAGCACGATGACGGCTGCCCACTGGACCGATTGGTTGAAGGCCTCCCCGGCCACGTCGAGGCCGGAGAACACACCGATGCGGTTGAGAGCGACGAAGCCGGCTGAGACCGCCAGTAGCCCGTCGGTGACGAAACCGACCAAGCGGCCGCGGTGGCGGCGTCGGGCGACGCCAGCGGCGGCGGTGACCGCCAGGAGCGACAACCCGATGAGGCCGGCGCCGGCCGTGATGCGGACCACCCCGTCGAAGTCGAACCCGACCTGGAACACCACAGCGCCAGCCAGTGCGATCAGTCCGGCCGCAGTGATGACCCTCCAGGCCAGGAGGGGCCCGAACCACCACGGCGTGGTAGCCGGTCGTTCGGTTGTCGGGGCGTCGTCGCGCATCTGTCCGGGTTCGTCGGTTCGGTGAGCGGGCCGAGCGAGCAGCCCGGCCCGCTCACCACCCCAGTCAGCCGGTGAAGGCGGCGGCGGTCTCCGCGCAGATGTTGGCCTGGAAGTCGTCGATGTCACGGTCGCCGGTGATGACGGCACCGATCTCGGCCCCGGCGATCGAGTCGAACTCGGGCCAGCTCCCGGTCCACAGCGGACCCTCGGTCGTCGGGTTGTTCTGCAGGCCGTCGAGGAACGCCTGGTTGTTGGTCGGCGGGGTGAAGCCCAGGAACGCGTCCAGGGCTTCATCGCTGACCCGGCTGGGGATGTTGGCTCCAAGCTCGGAGATCTGGGCCTGAACGTCGGCCCTGGTCAGCGCTTGGACCAACTGGAATGCTGCGGCCGGGTCGGCGGTGTCGGCGTTGACGACGTAGGCCCCCCAGAACAGCCAGTTGCCGGGACCGTTGGCGCCCTCGGGGAGCCCGACCACGTCCCAGTCGAACTCGACGGTCCGGATGCCCGGGGTGGCCCAGCGCCCGTTCTGGAACATGCCGACGGTGCCGGCCCGGAACGGTGCTTCGGCGTCCTCGCCGAAGGGAACGGCGTTGCCGGTGGCGTACAGATCGCGAAGGAAGCTCAGGCCGTCGATGGAGCCGGCGCTGTCGAGGGCGCACTCGGTGCGGTCGGCGTTGAAGTAGCCGCCCCCGGCGGCGTTCATCCACGCCCCGTTCGGTCCCCACCA
>JAOTYQ010000143.1 GCA_029861725.1 Acidimicrobiia bacterium
ATCTCGGCCTTGCGTGAGATCTGGCTGCCCGCTGCCTTCGCTCCCGCCGAGATCGTCGAGACGACCGCCAACCTCACCTGGAACGCCGAGTCGGGCTCGCTGACAGTGGCCAACGACATCCCGACCAGCGACGGTGTCGACTACAGCATCGTCTCCTCGGTTCCTCGCTTCACCACCGAGGAGCTGCGAGCTGCGCCCCGGACGGTCCCGTCCGAGATCAGAGGGCGCTACCTGCCGCTGCCGACGGTCCCCGACCTCGTGCGCACCGAAGCCCAGCGCGTGACCGCTGGCGCCACGACGCAATACGACCAGATGATCGCGCTGCAGGAGTACTTCCGGAGCTTCGACTACAGCGTCGACCTACCGCCAAACGAAGGCCTCGACCCGTTGGAGCACTTCCTCAACACCCGGGTCGGGTTCTGTCAGCAGTTCGCTGGCACGTTCGCCGTTATGGCCCGGGTTCTCAACATCCCCGCCCGGGTGGCCATCGGCTTCACCTGGGGAGATCCGATCGCCGAGGCTGAGGACGGACGGACGATCTATCAGGTCACGGGGCGCCAAGCCCACGCCTGGCCGGAGGTGTGGTTCGACGGTCTCGGGTGGGTGGCGTTCGAGCCCACGCCGGGGCGGGGCGCCCCGGCCGCGGTCGAGTACACCGGCGTCGCCGCGTCACAGGACTCGTTGATCCAACCCGACAATCCCGACGGCCCGGTGACCACCACGACGGCCGCTCCTTCGGTCGCCAACCCGATCGACCCTGGGCTGGACATCCCCGAGATCGACGTCGGCGGTCAGGGCAGCGGCCAGGGAGCTGCCGACCAAGGCGGCCTGAGCCTCACCGCGGTCCTATGGGTGCTCGGGATCGCAGGAGTCCTGGCAGCGTACTTCGGGGGCCTGCCTGCCTATCACTGGTTCCGCCGCCAGCAGCGCCGGCAACGGGTCGACTCCCCCTCGCGCAGCGTGGAGACAGCGTGGGCCGAAGTGACCGAGACCCTCGAGCTCGGCTTCGGGCTGACGAGACGGCCGTCGGAGACCAGGCGCGAGTACGCCTACCGTCTGGCGTCCGACATGCGGGTGCCGCGCCCGGCCATGGGCCAGCTCGCAGACAAGGCAACCATCGCCCGCTACTACCCGGCGGGCTTGTCGGAGGCCGACGCGCTACGAGCCGACGAGCTGGCGGGAGAGATCGAGGAATCGGTGAACACGCGGGTCCCGGCGTGGGCGCGCTGGAAGCGGCTGGTCGACCCTCGGCGCGTGCTCAAGCCGAGCGCTCGTATCGCCGTCACCTCACCGTTGCCGGAGCGGCGCGGCACCCCAAACGGCAGCCATCCTCGTCAACCTGTGGGCTGAGACCTTACGCGAAAGACCGGCGTTGGCCAGCGGCCTCCCGCGCTCCGACTCAGTCGTCGCCCTCTTCGGACTTCTCGGACTGGCGACCGAGGTTCGGGTTCGCCGCCCGGAACGCGCTCGACACCTGATTGATCCCGGCCCGCCCCATCAGGCGGAGGTTGCGCTCGAAACCGAGTGCGCTCACCAGCATCATCAAGAACCCACAGAAGGCAAGCATGAAGTGGATCTGCAACGTGGCGATCATCACGGCCACGCCAGCGATGAAGCCGAGCACCGACCACTTCAGCGAGCCGAGAGCGTGGCGGTAGACGGTGGTCTCGCCTACCTCCTTGGCCAGGCGCGGATCACTCTCGTGGAGATTCTTCTCGATCTCGGCGAGTATCCGTTGCTCATCTTCTGACAATGGCATTCGGTGGTCCTTTGGCCCGTTCTCGGAAACCAGTCTCGCGCATCGTCGGCTCTTGGACAACGCGCAGCACGAGAGAATCGGGGTTGTTTCACCCCGCGTGGCTGACCTACACAATCAGTCATCGGGTCCCCATTGGCGCTGACCGGTCACCGTCGGCCGGATGCCGCCGTCTTCCGCGAGCGTGGCCGGACCGATCGAGGCGCGGCCGTAACGGTGGCGGATCTCGTCAACGGCGTCGTTCGCGGCCTCCCAGCCAGCATCGGCACCGGCCTCGGAGTCGAGCAGATCGTCGAACGAGAGCTGATCGGTGACCTCGGCGGTCAAGGAGGACGCACCGACGCCGAGCAGCCGCACCCCGGTCTCGATCGACACACCATCGAGCAAGCGACCGGCCACATCGATGATCGTCTTGGCGCTGTCGGTCGGACGGTCGAGCGTGCTGGCCCTGGTCAGGGTCTGGAAGCTCGGATAGCGGACCTTCAGCGTGACCGTCTTGCCCCGGAGACCGGCCGCCCGCAGGCGAGACGCCACCGAATCGGCCATCCGGACGAGCTCTCGCTGGAGCCGATCGCGATCGTCGATGTCGCGACTGAAGGTCTCCTCGTGGCTGATCGACTTGGTCGGACGATCGACTTCTACCGCTCGATCGTCACGCCCATTGGCGACGTCGTGGAGGTGGCGGCCGTGAGCGTCGCCGACGGTCGAGATGAGCAGGTCGAGCGGAAGGTCGGCCAGCTCCCCCACCGTCGTGATTCCGAAGCGGGCGAGCCGCTCCGCCGTCTTGGGTCCAACGCCCCAGAGGGCCCGGATCGGCAGCGGGCGGAGGAAGCCCTCGACCTCGGCAGCCTGTACCACCCGCACGCCGTCACCCGATTCCACCGTGCGACCGACGATCCTCGGCTTGGCCGCTTCCGATGCCAGCTTCGCCACCAGTTTCGAATCGGCAACACCCACCGAGCACGTGAGTCCTTCGGAGCGGTGAATCTGGCTGCGGAGCCGGAGGGCGATCTGCGTTGGCGAGCCGAGCAGTCTCACCGCTCCCGACACGTCGAGGAAGGCCTCGTCGAGCGACAGCGGCTCCACCACGGGCGTCGTCTGCCTGAACAGGGCCATGACCCGAGTGCTGACCTCGCCGTAGAGCTGGTGGTCGCCGGGCAGGAACACGGCATGGGGGCAGAGCTGGCGGGCCCGGGCCGAGGGCATCGCCGATCGAATGCCGAAGACCCGTGCCTCGTAGGAAGCGGCTGCGACGACGCCACGGTTGCCCGTGCCACCGACCACGACCGGCTTGCCCCGAAGCGCTGGCTCCCGCTGCATCTCCACCGAAACGTAGAACGCGTCCATGTCGACGTGGAGGATCGAGGTCACAGTCGTTCGATCTGCCGCTCGTCGCCGCTGGCGCCGGTCATCCGGTACCGGAACACCCGGCCGTCGCTCACCCCCTCGTCGAGGTGGGCCAGCAGCGGCTCGGAGACCCACGGGTGCGCTTGGCCGAGGCGGGCGCCGACGTGCGCCTTGGCCACGAAGTCGGCACCGACCACGATCCCGTCGGGATCGTCGACCACGACGTGACCCAAGACCTCGAGGGCTAGATGAGCTTCCACCCGCAGCAGGAAACCGGCGTCCGGCGCAGTCACCTCGACGCGATAGAGCGGTCCCGCCCACCGCTCGACGAACAGGCCGGTCTCCTCCTCGACCTCGCGGGTGAGCCCTTCCAGCGAGCTCTCTCCCGGGTCGACGACGCCACCGGGGGTCGACCAGTCGACGGCACCGCCCCGCCGGAGGTTCTTGACCAGCAGGATGTGGTCGTCCTCGACGATCACGCCCCCGGCGACTTGCCAGTGGCGAAGTCCGTCGGATCCGACCGGGGGGACGTAGCGATCGGCTTCGGCACCCATGAACGATCATTCTTGCCGATTTTCGTCACCGGAGTCACCGGCCGGCTCACCGGGCGACGGGGACCGTCGCGGCAAAGCCCTCGCAGCCGAGCCGACACCGGCCACCTCGGCCTAGCCTGGTGGCGTCGCCCCGACGGGTGACCGACGATGACGATGACGAGCCCTGACGAATCCCCGCTCCCCGATTCCCCCGATGCCGACGACCAGCCGTTGGCGAACCCGGGGGCGAGGCCACCGATCGACAGATCGGAACACGCAACCGGATCGAGCGAGATCGAGTCGCGACCCGACGACAGCCCGCTGCTCTACACGGACCTCGACGCGCCGAAGCCCAGCGACGCCGATCCGCCGCCGCAGGCTCGCTGGCTTGCGTTCGGCTCCATCCTGCTTGGCGGTCTGCTCGGTGGCCTCATCGGCTACGGGACCGGTGATCTGATGAGCAGCTCGTCGGTGATCGCTGCGCTAGGGGCGGTGGGAGGCGCCGCCCTTGGTGCACTCGGCGTCGGCGTGGTCGCGGGCCTGACGCTCCGGGCGATGAACGAGTGGCACGCCGTCGAGCATCCCGAATCCGAGACCCGGGCCGCTTCGGGGCTCGTGCTGCGAACCCCGGAGCCGGAGCACGAGACGAGCGACCGTACCGACCCGGTGGACGACGGGGCCGACGAGACGGCCTGAGCGACCTGTGCCCGAGCCGGCGCCCAACCACCGGGAGCTCCTGGAGCTCGCCACGGCGCTCGCCGTCGAGGCGGGCTCGTCCCTGTCGGAGCTGGCGGCCACAGCCCGACGGTCACCAGCGACGAAGTCGAGCTCGTCCGACCTCGTGACCGAAGCCGACACGTCGGCCGAAGCGCTGATCACGCACGGCATTCTCGCGGCCCGACCAGAGGACGGCATCGTCGGCGAAGAAGGGGCCTCGCGCCAGGGGACGACACCGGTCGTCTGGCACATCGACCCGATCGACGGCACGACCAACTACGTCTATGCGATACCGGCGTTCTCGGTATCGATTGCAGCCGAGGTGGACGGTCGGGTCGTGGCCGGAGTCGTCCTCAACCCGTCGAACGGTGAGCTGTACACCGCCACGCTGGGGGCAGGGTCGACCTGCAACGACGAGCGGTTGCGGTGCCGCCCGGCGACCGACCTGGCGACTGCGCTGGTCGCGACCGGCTTCGGCTACCGCCCGGAGGTTCGGCGCCGCCAGGCCGAGCTCCTGGTCGACCTGCTCCCCGAGATCCGCGACATCCGGCGTTTCGGCTCGGCCGCGCTCGACCTGTGTGCGGTGGCCGCGGGGCGGGTCGATGCCTACTACGAGCGAGGCTTGAACCGGTGGGACCTGGCCGCCGGGTCGCTGGTGGCGACCGAGGCCGGGGCGACGGTGGCCAACCTGCGAGGCGGTCCGCCAGACGCTTCCTTTGCCGTCGCCGCCTCACCGGAGCTGTTCACTGCGTTGCGAGGCCGCCTGCTCGACCTGAGAGCCGACGACGGACCATGACCGGCGTTGAGCGGCCGGGCCGGACCGTCGCCAGCACCTTCCTGCGCGGCCCGGACCACAGAAATCTTCGGCTCATGACGTCAAGAAGTGCGCGACATCGGGCACCATGCACATGTGGGAACGAAAATACTGACCGTCGAAGATGACGAGCGTATTCGCCAGGCTGTGACGTTGGCCCTCGAGGAAGAGGGCTGGGACGTCATCGAGGCCGAAACCGGCGAACGGGCCCTCGACACGTTTACCGCGACGCCGGCCGATGTCGTTCTGATCGACATCATGCTCCCCGGCATCGACGGCTTCGAGGTGTGCCGGTCGATCCGGCGGGCCAGCGACGTTCCCATCATCATGGTCACGGCCAGAGCCGACACCCACGACGTCGTGGCCGGCCTCGAGGCGGGAGCCGACGACTATCTCACGAAGCCCTTCGCCCCCAAGGAGCTGTCGGCTCGGATCAGGGCGATGTTGCGGCGGGCCCGTACCGCCGAACCGGGCGACCTGGAGCGGATCAAGGTTGGCGAGCTCGAGATCAGCCCGGAGGAAGGGCTGGTGTTGAAGAAGGGCGAGGAGCTCCACCTCACCAAGACCGAGTTCAAGCTCCTCGTGGAGCTCGCATCGCAGCCGGGCAAGGTCTTCAGCCGCGAGGTACTGCTCGAGCGGGTGTGGGGCTATGACTACTTCGGTGACGGTCGGCTCGTCGACGTGCACGTGCGCCGACTCCGGACCAAGGTCGAGGCCGACCCCGCCAGTCCGCGCTACGTCGTGACGTCGAGGGGGCTCGGCTACAAGCTCCAACCCTGACCATGGGGAGACAGCGCTGGTGGCGGGGATTGCTGGCCCGGGTCACCTTGATCTATGCCTTCGGCGCCCTCGGACTATCGGCAACCGTCGCCTTCGCCACCTTCGCCCTCGCTCAGAACCGGCTGCTCGCAGAGGTCGAGGGCCAACATCGCCAACAAGCGTTCCGCAACGCCATCGACGTTCGCCAACGGTTGCTCGCCCAAGCCCCGATCCTCGAGGAGGCGGCCAGGGCCGATCCGGAAGCTGGCACCGACAGCGAGATCGAGGAGGCACAGCGCAACACCGAGGAGATCTACAACAACGTCCTCGCCCAGCTGCGGCGGCCAAACCGGAGCCTCCCGGTCATCGTCTTGGACGACGGCACCGAGCGATCGCTGACCGCGACTCGGCGCAGCATCCCGACCAAGCTGCAGGCCGCGGTCGATCCGATCGAGGGAATCCCCGACACCGAGCCGATGAAGGCCGCCCAGCTCCGGTACAGCGACGGGGACGACATCAGCTACGCGGTCGGCGTGCGCCTCGACGAGGTCAACGTCACGTACTACGAGGTCCTGCCACTCACCGAGCTGCAGGCCACCCTCGGATCGCTGCGGGTCATATTGATCGTCGTCGCCGTCGTGGCCAGCATCGCCGGCGCGGGCCTCGGCTACTACTCGGCCCGGGTGGCCCTCGCGCCGCTCGCCCGGATCTCGGGGGCGGCGCGCTCGATCGCCGCCGGCGATTTCTCGACCAAGCTCGATATGGAGGACGACCGCGATCTCGCCGTGCTCACCCAGGCGTTCAACGAGATGGTCGACGCGGTCGGCAATCGAATCGAGCGCGAGCAGCGCTTCACCTCCGATGTGAGCCACGAGTTGCGCTCGCCGCTGATGACCCTCACCGCCTCCGTCGAGGTGCTCGAGCGGCGAAAGGACTCGCTGCCCGACGTGGCCCAGCAGGCGATCGACCTCTTGAGCCACGATCTGCGGCGCTTCCAACGCCTGGTCGAGGACCTGCTCGAGGTGTCACGGATGGAGGCGGGCGCGGTCCAGCTGCAGCTGAGCCGGTTCCGTCTCTCGGAGTTCCTGGAGAACGTCATCTACCAGTCGCAATCTCCCCATCTGGAGCTGACCTACTCAGAGGAGGATTCCCTGACGTCGATCACTGCCGACAAGCGACGGCTGGCTCAGGTCCTGACCAACCTGCTCGAGAACGCGGACAAGTACGGCGACGGGGCGACCGGCGTGCACTTCGAGGTGGTCGGCGAGAACGTGCAGATCGTGGTGGCCGACTCCGGCCCCGGGGTGCCCGCCTTGCAGCGGGACCGGATCTTCGAGCGGTTCGGTCGAGTGGAGGCCGGCAACCGGGCCTCGGCCCCGGGGTTCGGGCTGGGGCTGTCGCTCGTCGCCGAGCACGTTCGCCTCCACGGTGGGCAGGTGTGGGTCACCGACCGGATCGACGGTCAGCCGGGCGCCCGGTTCGTCGTGCAACTCCCGGTCGGCGAGCACATCGACGTCGCCGAGGAGATGGCGTTTTGACCGATCGCCGACTCCCTGGCCGGAGGACCCAGCGGCTCCTCTGGCTCGTGGCGGCCGCGGTTGCGGGAGCCGCCTGCTCGCTCGGCGTCGACGGCGCCGCCCGCCCGGTCACCGATGCCCCGGACGAGCTCTACGAGGTCCCGACGACCGAACCGGTAGAGACCGAAGCGGTCGACTTCGAGGTGCCCCTCACCTTCATCGACGAGAACAACAACCGCGTCGAGATCAACCGGGCCCATCCGACCCAGCCGACCGTCCAGGACGTGCTCGACGGCCTTGCCGGTCAACCTCTTCAGGAGGAGCTGGCCGAGTACCAGGACAATCCGATCAGTACCCGATTGTTCGAGTCGCTCGAACCGCAGGACGCGGGCGTCGAGGAGGGCGTGCTCCGGGTCCGAGTGGCCAGCGAGGAGCTTCGGCAGGCCAGCATCGACACCCCGGAGCGGGTCCGGCTGATCTACGGTCAGATCGTCTGCAGCCTCGCCCGGCTGCCAGGGATCCCGGTGACGACGATCGTCGTCATCGACGACGAAGGGGCGATCCCCACCTTGCAGGAGGGCGACCCACAGATCGTGAGCGGTGGCGTCGGGCCGGCCAACTTCGGCGATTGCGAGACCGCAGCCGACATCGCCGCCGCTGAAGCGGCAGCCGAGGGCGACGAGTCCACGACGAGCAGCTCCGCGGGCTAGTGTCCCCGTGCTGGACGCCGTGCGACGAGCCGCGCGCCTCCCCTCGTGAGCTGCACTCAGGCGAGCAGGTGGGCTCCAACCCCGGGGCGGGCCCGGGTCCACCACGTGTCGAGCGCCACCTCGGTCCCCGGTTCGCACAGCGCCACCAGCGAGCCACCGAAGCCGCCTCCGGTGAGGCGCGCTCCGTACACGCCGGTTGTTCCGGCCACGGTGGCGACGAGATCGTCGACGATCGGCGTGGAGACCTCGTAGTCGGTTCTGAGGCTCCGGTGACCCTCGAGCAGGACCTTCCCCGCGGCCGGACCGTCGGCGGCGGCGAGCGCGTCGATCATGCGACGGACCCGCTCGTTCTCGGTGATGACGTGGCGTGCCCGCCGAGCCAGGACAGGATCGTCGAGCTCGGCGATGGCATCCTGGCCCGCGTCACGGAGGGGCCCGATCGCTTGCTCGATCCGTCGGCACTCGTCGAGGCGGCGGCGGTAGGCCGAACCGGCCAGGTCGCGGGACTGGCCGGTGTGAACGACGAGGACCTCGATCGAGCTCGGGACCGGCACCGGCGTGATGTCGAGGGTTCGGCAGTCGATCAGGAGCGCATGATCGGCCACGCCTCCCATCGATACCGCCTGGTCCATGATGCCGATCTCGACCCCGGTGGCGTCGATCTCGGCCAGCCGGGCCAGTCTCGCCAACTCGATGACGGTGCCCTCGGCGCCCATGGCCAGGACCGCAGCACACGTCAGCGCCGAGCTGGAGGACAGTCCTGTGCCTCCGACCGGGAGGTCGCTGGACACGGTGGCCGTGAAGCCATCGACCACGCCGATCCGTCGGGCGGCGGCGACGAGGAATCGGATCCACGCCGGTTCCACCGCGGCAAGGTCGGACCCGCCGGCGAGAGCCGGCAACTCGGCCGATTGGTGGCCCGCCGAGACGCCGACGATCCGCCCGCCACCGGTGGTCACTTCGACGGTGATCCCCAGCTCGAGCGCCACCGGGAGCACGAGCCCTCCGGTGTAGTCGGTGTGCTCGCCGATGAGGTTCACCCGGCCAGGAGCAAAGGCCCGTCTCGTCCTGGTCTCGGGCATCAAGCGAAGAATTCCTGGGCCACCGACCACAGGTCGGCCCGCACCGGTTTCAGGGTGGACACGGCCTCGGCCAGGGGGACCGTCACGATCGAGCCTGACTGCAACGCCACCATGTGGCCCCACGCTTCGGCGTGGACGGCGTCGATCGCAGCGATCCCGAACCGGGTCGACAGCACCCGATCGAACGCGGTAGGGGTGCCGCCCCGCTGGACGTGACCGAGGATCGTCACCCGGGTCTCGTAGCCGGTGCGCCACTCGATTGCGGAGGCGACGAGGTTGGCGATGCCACCGAGACGAATGTGGCCGTACTCGTCGAAGTCGTCGTCCGGGATGTCGAGGGTCCCGGGCTTGGGCTTCGCTCCTTCGGCCACGACCACGATCGATGCGTAGCGACCTCGCTCGTGACGGCGGGTCAGCGCCCCGCATACCTCGACGATGTCGAACGGCTCTTCCGGGATGAGGGTGATCGTCGCCCCGCCGGCGATGCCAGCCCAGGTCGCGATATGGCCGACGTGGCGACCCATCACCTCGACGACCATGACCCGGTTGTGGCTCTCGGCGGTGGTGTGGAGCCGGTCGATGGCATCGGTGGCGATCGCCACCGCCGTGTCGAACCCGAACGTCCGCTCGGTCGCACCGATATCGTTGTCGATCGTCTTCGGTACGCCGACGACGGGGAGCCCCTCCTTGCTCAGCTCGAGTGCACACGAGAGGCTGCCCTCGCCGCCGATGGCGATCACGCCTTCGAGGCCGTTCTTGTCGACCGTGTCCAACACCCGCTGCACGCCGTCTTCGAGCATGTACGGATTGACCCGGCTGGTTCCGAGCACCGTTCCGCCTCGAGGGAGAGTGCCCCGCAGTTGCTCGATGGTCAGCACGGTCGCCTCGTTGTCGATGAGGCCGCGATAGCCGTCGTGGAAGCCCAGGACCATGTCGCCGTGGTGACGTTCGCCTTTTCGAACGATCGCCCGAAGCACCGCGTTCAGCCCGGGGCAGTCGCCGCCGGCTGTGAGCACGCCGATTCGCATCGCCGCTTCCCTTCTCGCTGTAGTTCGGGATCCGAGCGCCGGGACGGCCGGCCGTGTGCAGCCTAGGGTCGAGCGTCGCCAACGCGGGTGACCGGCATCCAAGCGACCAAGCGAAACTAGGGTGTTCGGGATGTCGTACGTTCTGGCCCTCGACGCGGGCACCACTGGTGTGCGCGCCCTCGCCGTCAACCCCGAGAGTGAGATCGTTGGACTCGCCTATCGGGAGTTCACTCAGCACTTCCCCCAGCCGGGCTGGGTGGAGCACGACCTGAACGAGATCTGGGACGGGATCGTTGCGGTGTTGGCCGAACTGGTGCCCTCCCTCGACGAGCCGATCGCAGCGATCGGGATCACGAACCAGCGCGAGACTGCGGCCGCCTGGGACCGCCGCACCGGCAGGCCCAGGCACCGAGCGATCGTCTGGCAGGACCGGCGGACGGCGTCCCGGTGCGACCGTCTGGCCGCCGAGGGCCACCTCGACGTGGTCCGGGCCCGCACCGGGCTCGTGCTCGACCCGTATTTCACCGGCTCGAAGTACGAGTGGCTGCTGACCGAGGGCGCCGTCGCCGCCGACGATGACCTCGCCTTGGGCACGATCGATTCGTGGCTGATCTGGAAGCTGACCGACGGGGCGGTCCACGCCACCGAGCCGTCGAACGCGTCCCGAACGATGTTGTTCGACATCGGAGCCGTCGATTGGTCGGCTGAGCTCTGCGAGCTGCTGTCGGTGCCGAAGGCCGCCCTCCCCGAGGTGCGCCCCTCGAGCGGGCGCTTCGGGCTCACCGCCGATACGACGGCCCTGGGAGCGGGGATCCCGATCAGCGGCGTGGCCGGCGACCAGCAGGCGGCGCTGTTCGGCCAGGCCTGCCTGAGGCCGGGGATGACGAAGAACACCTACGGCACGGGGAGCTTCGTACTGATGAACGTGGGCACGAGCTGCCCGGAGCCGGTCGACGGCCTCCTGACCACGGTGGCTTGGACGCTGTCGGAGGGAGGGCCGGCGTCCTACGCCTACGAAGGAGCGATC
>JAOTYQ010000724.1 GCA_029861725.1 Acidimicrobiia bacterium
CGATGGTCCGACCTCGGGCTGTGCCGGTCGCGGCTGCCCTTCGTCGCCAGCGGCCGAGGCGGTTCGGTCGCCTACCGCCGACCCGGGTCCGGTCCCGGTCGACGCCACGGCCGGCGCCAGCGGGACTCCCGCGGGGTCGGAATCGGGGCTCTCGGCCACGGTCCCCTCAACCCCCTCAACCTCGTGTCGGGCCACCGGCTCTGAACCGCCGCTGGGCTCGGGGCCGGCCGAGTGGGCACCAACGGGAGCCGACGACGCCTGAGGGCCGACCTCGTTGACAACGTCCTCGGTGGCGGGGTCCTCGGTGGCGGGGTCCTCGGTGGCGGGGTCCTCGGTGGCAGGGTCTTCGGCGGCGGGGTCTTCGGCGGAACCGGTCTCGTCGGCAGCATCCCTGCTGGCTCGATCACTGCTGGCGGCGGGCTCGCTGGCGGGCCGATCGGGGCGCCGGTCGGCCTCGGGTCCGGAGCGACGACGACTGTCGACGTCGGCCTGGCGGCGCCGGTCGGGCTGCCCCGGCCGCTCTGCGGCGACTGGCGATGTCGGACCGCCGGCCTGCGTACCGTTCCGGTCGCGGCGGGCATCGGCATCGAGTCGGTCGGTTCTGGCCCGGGCCCGCGACAGGACCGGTGAGAAGCCGTCGTCGACCGCCGTCCGACCGTCGCCGAAGGGGCTCGAAGAGCTCGGGTCACGACCGGGTGACGGATCGGCGGCCGGCGGCGGGGGAACTGCGGTGGTCATCGCTGCTCCTCCTTCACCGACGCCGTACGCGCCCCGGCGCGGGGGCCGTGGGCCCGTGCGGTGATGAGGTCGTCGAGTGCGGCGTACCGCCGACGATCGACCTCGGTCCGCTCAGCGAGCTGCCAGCGATCGGTCAGGCGGCTGATTGCCTCGTTGCGGCGATGGGCGTCCTGCCAGAGCATCTGCTTCTCCTCGGCCGTGCGGCCTGCTTCGTCTCGAAGGCGTTCTCGGTCTGTCGCCTCTCTGAGTCCGGACTGGATCAGGGCGTGGGCCGCGGCCAGCGGGAGGCGGGGGCGGTCCCGCGTGGGGGCGGCGGCACCAGAGGCGTCGCGGCACTGGTCGAGCACTGCACGAACGGCGATGATGGCCTCGTCTCGGTCCCGGTTGGCGGCCGCCATGGCCCTTCGGGCGTGCCGCTCCCGGGTTTCGACGGCGGCCGCCACTCTGCGGAGTCGTTCCAGGCGGCTCATCGGGCAGCTCCTCCCGGGCGGTCAGCGGCCGTGGTGAGCGAGGCCCGCAGGTCGGACCAGGTCTGCTCGAGCGGTTGCAGTTCGGTCATCGGTTGACGGGCGAAGGCGGTCATCGGCTCGGCGAGAGCGATGGCGAGGTCGATCGTCGGGTCGCTCCCTTGCTGATACATGCCGAGCTCGACCAGGTCCCGGGCCTCGTCGTGGGCCGCCAGCAGCCGGCGGAACTCGCCGGCCAGAGCCTGCTGGTCGGGATCGGTGATCTTGGCCGCCACCCGAGACGACGAGTGGAGCACGTCGATGCTGGGGAAGTGGCCGGCGTTGGCCAAGCGGCGGTCCAGGACCACGTGGCCGTCGAGGATCGCTCGGGCCGTGTCACCGATCGGGTCGTTCAGATCGTCGCCCTCGACCAGCACGGTGTAGAAGCCGGTGACCGAGCCCCGAGCAGACGTTCCGGCCCGCTCCAGAAGCTGTGGTAGCAGCCCGAACACCGACGGGGGGTAGCCCTTGGCGGTCGGGACCTCGCCGGCGGCGAGGCCGATCTCCCGCTGGGCCATGGCGAAGCGGGTCAGGCTGTCCATGAGGAGCAGGACGTCGGCCCCTCCGTCGCGGAAGCTCTCTGCGATTCGCGTTGCGAGGAAGGCGGCGTTGCGGCGGACGAGTGCCGGTTGGTCGGAGGTGGCGACGACGATCACGCATCGAGCCATTCCCTCCGGACCGAGATCACTCTCGATGAACTCGCGGACCTCGCGGCCTCGCTCCCCGACCAACGCGAGCACGGTCACGTCGGCATCGGTGCCCCGCAGCAGCATCGACAGGAGGCTCGACTTCCCGACACCGGAACCGGCCATGATCCCGAGGCGCTGGCCGCACCCGACCGGCAGCAGCCCGTCGACCGCCCGCACGCCGGTCTGGAGCTGACGGGTGACGAGCGGGCGATCCAATGGCGGCGGCGGGTCGTTGCGCAGCGGCAAGCGCGCCGCGACCTCGAGGGGTCCACGCCCATCGAGGGGTCGGCCGAGGCCGTCGATGACCCGCCCGATCAGGCCGGGCCCGGTCGGGGCCAGCGACGGCGACCCGAGTGCCCGGACCGTCTCGCCGACCCGCACGCCGTGGAACGAGCCGAACGGGAGCACGGTCAGCCGGTCGGATCCGACGGCGACCACTTCGGCCTGCAGACGCCCATCGTGGCCGATGGCGACGAGGTCGCCGCTCGCGGCATCGAGGCCGGACACCTCGGCGTAGAGATCGACCACCCGTACGAGCCGTCCATGCCGCTCGGGTCGAGCGGCGGCCCGGACCGCAGGGGTCAGGAACCGGCTGACCCGGTCATCGGGCGGGCCGGCCGGAGGGTCGGCGGTCTCGATGATGCTCGTGTCGGCGGTCACGGCTTGAGCACCTCCGCCACCCGGGCCAGCCCGGCCGCCAGCCGGGCGTCGATCGAGCCGCCGTCGAAGTCGACCGCGGCGTCGCCGGACCGCAGCTCCGGGTCGGCGACGAGCTCGCAGTCCCGCCCGGCGAGCAGGGTTTCGCGGTCCTCGAGATGGCGCAGATCGTCCGGGTTGAGGCGAATCATCGTGCGCCGGCCGGTCGGGATCTCGCCGAGACAGCGCAGGACGGCCTCGCGGCCAGGGTCGTCGCTGGTCGCCAGCTCGCGGTCGAGGAGGAGCCGGGTCAGCTCGAGCGCCAGGTCGACCGCCAGCTGGTCGGCCGCCCGGTGGTGATGCTCGAGCGCCAGGTCGACGGCTTCGATCGCCTCGCCGAGGGCGTGGACCATATGGGCGCGCCGGGCCTCCATCGAGTC
>JAOTYQ010000144.1 GCA_029861725.1 Acidimicrobiia bacterium
CTAACGGGTTGGAGCGGACCTTTCCCGTGCTGCGGACGGTGGAGTCGACACCGAACTGGCGCTGACCCCTGATTCCGGAGTGTGGTTTGGTTGTTGGTTCAGGATGCTCGACCGTTTATGTGGTCGTTGTATGCTTCGAACGGTGACCGCATCCCGATAGTTGTATGCCGCCGTTTCCGATTATACCAGGTCTCGATCCATTCGAATAGAGCCATATGAAGTTCTTTCGGATCGGTCCAATGATACCGGTGGATCAATTCTCGTTTAATAGTAGAGAAGAACGATTCCGCCGCGGCGTTGTCGAAACAGATCCCCGTTCTCCCCATCGACTGGCGAACCCCGAACCCTTTACACACCGCCCCGAACCCGCCCGAGGTGTACTGGGCTCCACGGTCGGTGTGGAAGATCACACCCGCCGCCGCATCGGGGCCCCGGCGGGCGACCGCCGCCCCCAACGCGTCAGCCACCAAAACGGTTTCCATATTGTCGGCGAACCGCCACCCGATCACTTCCTTGGTTGCGGCGTCGATAACCGTGGCCAGATACCAGAACCCCTAACCGACCCACACATAGGTGATGTCGCCGTACCACACCTCGTTCGGGCGTTCCGGGTTGAACAGTCGGTTGACCAGGTCAGGGAACGGGGCCGCCAGCCGGTCTCGGCGGGTGGTGGTCGTGGAGTGTTCCCGGCCTGACAGGCCCTGAATGTGGCCAGCGGCCATCAGTTCAGCCACCCGCCGCTTAGCTTAGGGAGGACGGGCTCCCCTACGATCCTGGCGGGTCGGTTGCCCCTCGGCCCCCAAGGGTTAGCAATCCGGTTAGCGGTGGCCCCCTGAGCCGCCTCCGGTCCGGTATATTCGCTGGTGGAGGTGTCCGAGCGCCTGGTGGGCTCCCCCGCCTTCAAAGGGATGGCAGCCTTGCCGAGGGGTGCTAGCGAGTGCTCCTGGAGCAGGTCGTGGTGCTTGGCGCCGCTGGTGGACGCCAGCGACGGTCGTACGGTGTGGCTGTCATTTGGGCTGCTCGGCCCGTCGCGGCCGTCGAGCCTCAACTGCGTTGCACTGTCACGAACAAACCGATGTCTGGGGGTCAGGTGCCGCTGAGCCCCGTCGTGGTCTGAGCATCATCTGGAGGGCGACAGGCCTCTGCAGTCGGCCCCGGCGGGGCTCACGTAGAACCGTTCTTCTTTGTCGAACAAGGCTCGCTCTGGGCCAGACCTGGTGGGGAGTGGGCCACCGGGTGGGAGATCCAGCAATCAGGCTGCTGGACCTTTGTCATCCAGCGCGGCGGTGCCTCGGCCGAGGTCAGCATTGAAGTGTGACATAGTCTGACAACCCCCGTCGGTGGCAGGCCCTCCTCTATCAGGCCGCCCGGCGATGTGCACGACTCCATCCGCAGCGGCACAACTCACGGCACCACCCGAGCGTCTGGACAAGTTTCGCCATGGACATGGCCGCCGGTCCCGCCTGTCACACGCCGTCGTCCTCTTGTAGCACCCCTGGCGGTCGGGTCCGCCCATACCAGCGCGGTCGCCATGGACCGTGGGGCCGATTGCTGACATCCTGTATCAACGGACGGAAGGGACACCGATGACGAAGTTCGTGATACTCATCAACTACCCCGGCGATGAGATCGAGCAGATCAAGGATTTGCCAGAGCGGCTCGCGTCTGGCCGTGAAGGCTCCGGCGGAGAGGGTGTCACCATCGAGTCCTACTACCTCACCTTCGGTCGTTTCGATGCGATCGCGATCATCGACGCGCCTGACGGACCCACTGCGGCCAAGTTCATCCTGAAGATGATCGGGGTTGGGAACGTACGAACAGAGACGATGACGGCATTCGGCGAAGAGCAGATCGACGCCATCGCCGACGGCCTTCTCGACTGAGCACGTGAGAGCAGAGCGTCCACAAGCTGGTCGTGCCTCTGTCCGATACTGGGCCAACGCCTCGTTCCTGGACGATGACCACCTCATCGACAACGCCCCGAAGCTGGCAGGCGTCCCAACGTTCCTCTCCCACGGCCGGCTCGGCATCAGCTCCCCCATGGACTTCCCCGTAGCCCTCGCCCAAGCGGTCCCCGACGCCGAGCTGTTCATCTCGGAACAGGACGGCCACGGCGGACTTGCGATGGTCGACAACACGCCCAAAGTGACCGACCAACTCGCAGCGACCTGGCACAACTAGACCACCAACTCCGAACGGGAGGGTGGGTTAGAGTCCGTGTGGAGCATCGCTGGGAACAGGTCCCGCTTCGTAACGTCGTGACTTGGGGGAGCTATGAAGAAGTGGTTGTTCGGTCTCGCCGTCCTGGCCGGAGTCGGGGCCGTTGTGAAAAAGATCCTGGGAGAGAGGACGGCCGAGTGGCAGGGTCTGACCGGGGCCGAGGTGCGTCAGAAGCTGGAAGATCGAATCCCGAGTCGGGTGCCTGACGACAGACGAACTGCGGTTGCCGACCGAGTCGTCGCCAAGATGCGAGACCGAGGTGCTCTGGTCGACGAGGACGACGAGCGACCGGGAGCGGAGTCTGACGCCGGTGGCACGACCGAAGAGCCCGAGCCGGGCGGCTCGACGGTGGATGCCGACGGCTCCAAGTCAGACGGCAAGACCTGAGGCTCCACCGGGTGAGGGCCGCCGTGTCCACCTGGCACGGCGCTCCGAGTTACTGACGTCGGTCAGGAGGCGGATGGTCTTTGATCGGCAAGGGTCGTGCGGACTGACTTGGCGGCGGACTCCAGAAGGCGCCCGATAGTAGCTGTAATGCCTTCATCGAGAGCGCCGCTCCACTCGTCCATGTAGATCTTCTTCATCTCGACGGCGATTGAGCATCCCCGAGCTCCGTACCGAGCGTTGATCCACCTCGTCATGTTGCCGCCCTTGAACTTGACGTTCGCCCGAACGTCGAGGTTGGCGTCGAAGAACGGCAGGTTACTCATCGTGGTCGCGAAGCTTGCAACGACCGGCTCCCACGACTCGGCCTCGATCGACTCGGTCCCGAGGTTGATCTCCGGGTTCAGCTCTGGATCGTCTACCGGTGCATCGGGACCACCGCGCCGGTGGTTGTAGGAGTGGAGATCGAGGACCACGACGTGGCCGTGCGCTTCGATCACTGCGTCACACAATTTCGTCAGGTCGGAGTAGAACGCATCGTAGACCTCGAGCGACCGGGCAATGAGATCGTCTGGCGGTCGCACTTTCCAGATCTCGAGCCCCCAGGCGTTCTCCGGCGTCACGAAGACAGCCTTCTCCCGTGGTCGGTTGAGGTCGACCTCGAAGCGCGATTGGTGCACGACGACGGTGTTCTTGGCGATGTTCACCCAATAATCGGTGAAAGGATCTTCCTCCCGCAGCCTGTCGGCCTCGGGCAGCTGCATGAGCTGGGCGATCTCGTCCCTGAGCTGGTGTCCGGCGTGAATGGCCGTGGCGACGATCGGGTCATCACCGGTGGTGATCGTCCACTCGCTGTGTGTCACAGCGTGTTCATCTCTGCGTTGTTGAAGTTGCGTCGGTAGAAGCCCATGTAGCTCACCTTTCGTTCCAACGCATCGATGACCGCATCGCTGAAGTTCACGCCCTCAAGCTTCTGCGATGACCCGAGGCCACCGGGGCTGAAGACGTTGATCTCCATCAGCTTGTCGCCGACGATGTCGAGGCCGACCAAGAACATGCCGTCCTGAACGAGTTTCGGTCGCACGATCTCAGCCAGCGTGAATGCGTCGTCGGTCAACTCTGCCTTGGCAAGTGAGCCCCCGGCGTGGAGGTTCGAGCGCATGTCGCCGCCTTGGCGGACGCGTCGGAACGCGGCATAGCGACCCTTGTGCCTGAGTGGCACGCCGTTCATCAAGAACAGCCGCGTGTCCCCGTTCTCCGCCTGGGGGAGATACTCCTGCACGATGACGTGACCGTCTCGCGCGACGGCATCGATCATCTGGTTCAAGTTCGATGCATCATCGGCTCGCACGAGGAACACCCCCTCGCCGCCAGAGCCTTGGAGCGGTTTCATGACGGCGCGCCCCTCGTCTTTCACGAAGGCCTTGATGGCGTCCCGATCACGGGTGATGAGGGTCCGAGGACGAACCTCCTCCGGGAAGAGTTGGAAGTACATCTTGTTCTCAGCCTTGGCCAGCCCGTTGGGATCGTTGAGCACGATCACACCGTGTCGCATTGCGACCCGACCGAAGTCGACGGCTGCCGTCTTCGCCCACTCCCGCTTCCCCTTCTCGTCCGAGGGGACGTTCCGCAGGAACAGGACGTCGAGGTCATCGACCGTCACTCGTTCCCGTATCGCCTTCTCGCTCCGAAGGTCGCGCAGGTAGCCACTGCCGTCCTTGTAGCGAGCCCTGGGCGGCCTCGTGGCCATCGCCCTGACCAGCTCATCCGGGTCGTACGACAGGTTGCCAACGTTGATCGTCCAGGCCTCGTGTCCTCGATTGGTAGCGGCCACGCAGAGGCGGGTTGTCGTGAAGCCAGGCTCCTCGGTGGCCAGATCGTTGACAACGAAACCAAACCGCATGCTTGCTCCAGTCACTGAACGTCGAGGTCAGAAGCTCGGGCGACGGTGACCGCAACCGTGCCGACACCGGGCCGGCACCCCGGAAAGGCACAACTTTAACTCATCCGCCACTTACGAGGACAGCTTGGGTCGGGCACTCCGAGGGTCCTCCAGCTACCTCCCGACGGATTGAGCCGTGCGTGAGATGATCACGGGGTGATTGCGCTCATTGCACTGCTCATACTCGTGACTCTGTTCTTGATGGCGTCACGGGTATCGGCGGTTGCGCTCGAGGCGACGGGCATGGCACGCCCCAGCGCTCAGTTCCAGGCCCGGTCAGCGCTGATGGGTGTCGGCTACACCACGGCCGAAGCCGAGTACGTGACGTCCCATCCAGCTCGGCGTCGGATCGTTCTCTTCTTGATGACCTTTGGCAACGCTGGAATTGTCACTGGCATCGGCGGCTTCATCCTGACGTTCATCGATACGGAGGCCACCCAGACCCTGCGCCGGTCGGCGATCCTCGTTGCTGGGATCCTGCTGATCCTCCTTGCCCTTCGCACGAGCGTCATCGATCGGCTGATCGGACGAGCGACTCGAGCGATTGTCCGTCGCTTCACGGCGCTTGACGTCCGTGACCACGCCGCGTTGCTGCCGCTCGAGAACGACTATGCGATCACCGAGATCCACGCTCGCGACGGCGACTGGATCGTGGGTCGACCGCTCGCCGATCTCGAGCTGACCAAAGACGGCGTGATGGTCCTGGGGATCCATAGGGCTAGCGGCGACTTCGTAGGGGCACCGAGAGGTGAGACCGTATTCGAAGACGGCGACGAGATCGTGACCTACGGGCGGACTCAGATACTGAAGGAGCTCACCAGCCGTCCCAGCTCGACCGGTGACCGAACCCACGACCGTGTCACCAAGGAGCAGCATCGGTTCATCAGTGAGGAGAAGCAGTCGAGTGCGAGCAAGATCGAGCGAGATACTCCCTGATCCGTGGTCGCGTCACGAGCCGACACCATCACGCCGCTCGAAACCAGGCACGTAGTCTTACGACCTACCGTCGGTCACCGCGACCGAACTTCTGAACTGCTTGCGCCACTGCTGGCCAACTCACACCGTCGAGATGCGGCACCTGGCTGGCGAAGTACGCCAACTCTCTGGTCTCAGCAGGGTGGTCCTCTGCTGACGGATTCGTCCCGTGTTCGATCAGTGATTGGAAGTAGCTAACCAGCTGGGGCTCAGCCGCCCCAGAAATCACTACCGCGTGCCAGGTGAACGTCTGAATGTCCCATTGAGCAGGTACCGGGCTCGGATCGGTGAGGTAGTCGATCAGCGCCCGCTCAACGGCGACACCGTTCATGGCGTGGCCCCCTTCACGCGGGATCGACGAGCTCGGCCAGGTCGGTCCCAGACCGAATCCGCTCGAGCCTGTAGTGCGAGTCGGGGTGGTCGAGGAAGCGGGGCCGCAGCGGTGGTGGGAGGAGAATCTCTCGTCGTTGCAGTTCCTCGACGACACCGGTGTGCTCTGGAGCGATCTTCCCGACGAGAAGCGTCTCGAGCCGTCCTCCTTCACCCACGTAATCGACCACTGCGCGCAGCCCGCGGAGATACGCAGCATCCTTCACGAAGCCTCCGCCCCGGTGCACCCTCATCGCAACGAAGAACGACGTTCTCTCGCCGAAGCCATACTCGTTTCGCAGCAGTCGATACACATCAAGGAACTCTGCACCGGCAGCAATCGCATGAGCAGCGAGGACGCGAGCGGCGAGCGTCCGCATGCGCACCGGCGTCAGCCCAGCGACGAGGTATTCAGCGAGCACCGCTAGTCCTTCCTGGAGCTCGTCGTGGTGCGCCAATCCTGATCCCAGCAAACGGAACGGCTGGGCGAGACCGTTCCAATAGGTGACGACGTGGGTCCCGATCTCATGCTGGAGGAGCGCGTCGACCCGAGTGGCGGGAATCCTCATCGAGCGTCCGACGAGAAGGTTCCCCGACGACACGGTCAGCGCAGAGATGTCGTCCCGGATCTCGACCCGAGGCGAGATCGACGAATCCATGGATCGGTAGTACTTGAGCTGCTCCTCCGCTGCGGCGGCGAAGGCAGCCGCCCCAACTCGACGCCCGCCGTCCCCCTGGGCGTCAAGCACCTCAGCCAACAGCTGGTGTGCCAGGCCGACGAGCTCCTCTTCAACTGCTCCATACAGAGCGATGCTTATCGGGAGGAAGCGGGGAGTGAGCCGATCGCTGATCAACGAAAGCTTCAACTCGAGCTCGCTTCGCTTCTCCCGGAACAGCATCTCGAGTGTGGGGTCCTCCACTCGCTCGATTTTGATATCGAAAAGCCTCCGCTTCAGCAGGGCCGGATCGGCAGTGGCCGGTCGATACTCGAACTGAGGCTCCTGCCCATTGCCAGCCCGACGGAACTGACGGAACGCCCGCTCTGCGTTCATCGGCGTAACGGTCAACAGCAAGTCAAAGGACTCGGCAACACTCGCCAGCTGGCCGTCGACCTCACGGACGGCCCGGACCACCGCCCGTCGACCCAACGCGTGATAGTGCAACGGCCTCGAAGTGGTCTCCTCGGTCGCGAACGCAAACGCCGCCTGCTGAATCGAGCGTGAGACCTGACGTACGAGCGCCCGCCGCACGAGTGGGAAAGTCTCACCCGATTCCGGGTCCTTCCAGGCCGGGCCCAAACCAATGCCAACGAGATGGATGTTGGACTCACGAGACGCAGCAGCGGTGACAACCCGCGACAATCCCGTAGGCGCCAATCGCCCTCCGGGACGCATTCGCACCACAGCTCGACGCCCCAGAATCTCCACGTGCTCCAGGCGCCGGACGAGCTCCGTGACGCTCGGCGTGGCAGCCAGATCCTTGTTGACCACGACATCGAAGGCCGGCTGGCCGGTTTCATGGTCGTTGGACTCTGCCGTGCTCTCCCAGAACTCGATGAGCAAGAACCCACCAAACACCTCGGCCTCGATCTCGGCGACGCGGCGAACCAAGTCCTGCACGAAAGTCGCCATGGCCGGGTCGGAGGGCGCAAGCAGGTACGACGCCTCGCTGCTGACCAACCGGCGCAGGGAGGGCTCCGCCCCTTGCACCAGCGGGCGATACAAGACCAAGAACGGCAGCTGCCGATCGATGTGGATCCGCCCATTCGGCGGCAACCGACGCCGGAGCTGAACGCCGCGCTGGACACGGTCGAGAATCGTGTCCAGCAACTGCTTTCGACGCACCGCGTCCACGCCAGCCCGTGTCATCACTCGATGCTAGACCGATTGGGTGCTGTCTACCGGCAGGGGCCGCCGCGGCCTACTCAGACTCCTCGAGTGCATCCGACGAATAAGCATGCAGGATGATCTTGTTCCCTTCGAGGGTCACCTCGGGACTGAGCCATGCCCCACCGGTATCCACCCAGAGCTCGCCCCGCCGGACCAGGCGGGCGACAACATCGATGTCCCGTGCGATGGCATCCGGCCTCGGAGTAGAATTCATAGGTAGAGTCTAGAAGCGGGGCGTCGGGGGATCATCGATTCTTCAGCTCCCAAGGCTCAGTGCATTCTCTAGGCCGAGCTGGGGCCGCACTGTTGCTGCTGAGCGGTCGGGCTCGGGTCGGCTGCGCTCTCTCGGTCCCGTCGAACGGGCTCCACAACGCTGTGGACATGCTCAGGGTCCGCCGCGGAATTGGTCGCGGGTTCATGGCGGGGTGAGGGTGTAGTTCCAGTCGCCGTGCCAGTCGTGGTGTTGGAGGGGCAGGGCGTTCATTTGGGTGTCGGTGATCTTGACGCCTTTGGGGTACCAGTTGGGGTCGTAGCTGGCGGTGACGGTGAGGCCGGTCTGGGTGGTGGTGGCCCCGATGAGTTCGATGATGGTGCGGATGGTGGTGAGGGGCCGTCCTCGCCAGTTGATTGAGATGAAGCTGAACAGGCGGTGTTCGATCTTGTTCCACTTCGAGGTGCCGGGCGGGCAGTGCAGCACGGTGATCGCGAGGCCGGTCTCGGCTGCGAGGGCAGCGAGGTGCCACTTCCAGGCTCGGACCCGGTAGCCGTTGGAACCACCGGCATCGGCGGTGATCGTGAGCGTCGTCGCTTCGGGGAACCGGTCCTTGCCGACGGTGTTCCACCACCGTCGGATCGACTCGACGGCGAACTCGGCGGTGTCGGCGACGTCACCGACGCTGACCCAGCCCTCGTCGTTGCCGATGTTGTAGATCCCATAGGGGATGGCCTTGGCCTGCTCCCCCAACGCCGGGTCGGCGAAGTCGTGCACGTTGACCCGCTCAGGGGTGCCCTCGGGCCGCCATTCCTTGCCTCCGTTGGCGTAGTTGCCGATCAGTTCCTTCTTCTTGATGTCCACCGAGATCACCGGCTCACCCGCCGCCAGCCGCTCGGCCATGGTCACGTTGAGGTAGTCGAACTGGGCGTCGCGGTCGGGGTGCGAAGCCCCCTCGACCTGCTTGGCTGGGGCCTGCAACGAGTAACCCATCTGGTGCAACAGGCGACGAACCAGCTCCGCGGAGACCTTGAACCCCTGGGCGGTGAGCTGGCGCGACAGCTCATAGGTCGAGCTCAACGTCCACCGCAACGGCGACATCGGATGACCACGGGTCTCGGGCCACACCAGCTCATCGAGCGCCTCCAACAAACCCGGCTGCTTGTCGATCGCCGGCTTGTCCCCCGCCCCCGGCGCCCGCTGACGATCCGAGGGCTCCACCCCCTCCCGGACCTGCTTCACCGCCTTGTACACCGTGTTCGAGCTCATCCCCGACGCCTCGACCACCCGGGCCTGCCCACCACGGCCGATCGCCTCGGCCATCGCCCCCACCACCACCCGCCGCTGACGCTCCCCCAAATGAGGCAACACCGTCACAAAGAACGACTCCAGACCAGCCTCCGACAACTCCACCCCACCACACCCCGCGCTTTATCTTGTGGCAGATCCTTGGCTGTCAGACCCGAGCCCGAAGTCTACATCATCGCACGTCAAAGCCAAGAAGAGCCGAGGGCCTGCCGAACTCGGAACCTTGCCGCCGTTGGGGAGTCCTCGTCAACGACTGGCGGGTGGAGCTCGGGCCCGGATCGATCAGGGCCTCTCCTACCCTGGGGCGTTCGACGCTGTGACCGTCTTGCATTCGACTTCAATCCGGGCCCGAGGACTGGTGGATCTCTCTCAAGGGTGGTGGGCCCTGGGGCCGGCGGGCGACTGTCCAGCCCGGGTATCCTGCGGATGGCACTCACCAAGCAGGACCGTGGTCTTTGTGGGTGAGTCCGTCGTGGTTGAACGGATGACGACGTACCGCGCTGAACTGAGTTCGATCGGATGCCCAGTCGGGTTCGAGGATGGCAGTTCCCTCGACGACCAGATCCGAGAGACGGGCATTGGTCGTCCAGGTGAGAGCCACGTCGATGTGGCCAGTGACCAGGGCATCGGTGTCCAGGTCGTAGCCGATGACGGGCACGCTTGCGGTGACGAGAGCTGAGCGGTCCTCGAATCGGACGGTTCGTCCCTCAACGGCCCCACCTGCCTCGAGGTTGCGGGCGTACAGGGTGAGTGCGACGCAGCCCTTGACGTCGACAGTGATCACGAGCTCACTCGCCGGGTCGTTGTCATCGAGCAGAACGGCTTCGAGGAGTGGGCGGTCTGGATTGGTCCATTTGGAGCGGGACTTGATCGTGGCGTAAGGCGCAACGAAGGCGCTCGGTGTGCCCACCGCACGGACCCCTTTGGTTTTGGAGTTCGGCTGTACGGTCGTACAGCTTGCTTCGACTAGCCTAACTGTATTACCGTACGACCGTCAAGCGAAGGTTTCCAAGGATATGGCCAAGCGAGGACGACAAGTCAATCGGCGTGAGGACCTTCTCGAAGCTGCGCTGGACGCGTTCGTCGACCGGGGATTCGAGGGGACCTCAGTGGCCGATCTTGCTCGAGCGACCGGTTTGAGCAAGGCGGCATTCGTTTATCACTTCTCGGCAAAGGAAGAGCTGCTCTTCGAGCTGTCAACTCCCCTGCTCCAGGAACTCGACGAAGTGCTCGATCGCCACGAGGATCAGAACGGCAACGGTTCGGTCTCAGGCATGCTGACGGAGTACCTGGAGGCCCTATGGCAGCACCGCGACGTCGCGGCATGGATCGACGGTGACAAGTCGATCCTCAACCACGGTGATCTCGGCGCCCGACTGGACGCCAACAACCGGCGGGCCCACCGACTCCTAGTAGGAGGACGGCCCTCAGCGGTGAAGCGGGCCAAGGCGTCGGCCATCCTCGGGATGTTGTGGCGACCCATCCGCAACGGGTACCTCGGGTCGAACCCTGACAACCGCCGAGCGATCGTCGAGCTCGCCAGTGGAGCGGCAGCATCGCTGTGACGACCAGTCCTCCAGATGCAGCTGTCCACGCGGTAGCGCCCCGAACCGTCCCGTACCGGTTTCCACACCGGCTGTCTGAGAGCTACAGGTACCGATGTCCATCAGCGTGACTCGCACAACAGTCGTCCGAATGCACCACGAACTCGATGCTGTCGGTTGCCAACAGCTCGAACGCATCCTCGACGACCTCATCGAACAGCAGGGGATAACGGATTTGATCCTTGATCTCTCGCACGCGGGACAAATCGATCCGGGACTCAAGGCGATCCTCGACCGGATCCAGAACCGAATCGAGTCCCTTGCTGGGTTACTCGAGCTTCGCACTCCAGCCGAGCCAACGACCGAGCTTCTCGAAATGGCCGACGAGATCCCGACTTTCATCCCGGTCGAACCAGCCACAGAG
>JAOTYQ010000725.1 GCA_029861725.1 Acidimicrobiia bacterium
TCGCGCTGCCCGACGAGGTCAAGAACAACATCGACGTCGTCCTCGTCAGCGTCGGGGGCAACGACGCCTTCTTCAGCACGATCGTCGCCGCCTGTCTCCTCCCCTCGGACTGCACCGCCAGAGGAGCGTTCTTCTTCCAGCAGATCGACCAGCTCCTGCCCCGACTCGTCGACGGGTACATCACGGTCGCCCGACGGTTCCCGGCGGCCGAGGTGGTCGTGGTGCCCTACCCGCAGCTCCTCGATCCCGAACGCAGTTGCGACCTTGCTATCAGCGCCGACGAGCGCCGGTTCGTCCATCAGTTCCAGGTCCGACTCCACGGAGCGTTGATCGCCGCGGCCGACGCGGCCGGTCCCAGGGTCACTGCCTTCCCGGGCAGCTTCGGTGCCCTCAACCAAGAAGGCAACCAGCGCATGTTGTGCGACTTCGGCGAGGAGGGCGTCAACTTCATCCACCTGCTGCCCCACGAGGGCACGGCCTTCCAGCGGCTCAACCCCAACAACTGGAAGGACGGGAGCCTCCACCCGCGGGCCGAGGGTCACGAGGCGATCGCCGACCTGCTGGTTCCGTGGCTCCAGCTGCACCTGAGCCGCGAGCCGGTGGTGGTCGAGGAGAGCCCCGAGCCAGCGCCCGAGGTGCAACCGCTGGTGCTTCCGGTCGACCCCGAGCGAGACGCCGCCCTCGAGCGGGAGCGGGCGTGGGTGGTCGAGCAGCTCTTCGTGACAGCTCGCCGCACCACGCCTCCGCTGGCCGGGCTCTTCGTGGGCGGGATGCTCGTTGCCCTGGGCGTTGTCCAGCTGTTCCCCCGCTTCGGGCTCCGCGTTTCGCCGCTGAAGCGGTGGAGGAAGCACGAGATCGAGCCAACGTCCGGTCCACCCGATGGCGGTAGCGGCACCGAAGCAGCTCCGGAGCCCGAGCCGGTGCTCGACTAGCGGCACCAGGAGGCCGACCGAGCCGTCGGCGTGCTTGGCGCTCACCCACCGTCGCTCTCCGACCGGGTCAGCCTCGTGATGGCAACCAGGAGCAGGGTGGAAAGGATCCAGCCGAGGGCGGTAGCGATCCGGAGTGCCCACAGGTACAGGCCGGCGTTGTCGGCGTCGCGGTCGATCCGCCAGACGTCCGCCTCGCCCAGATCGATGATTGGCAGCACGGTGTCGGCCGCATAGACGAGCGCGCTCATCGTGGCCTGGCTGGCGCCGGTGTCGGAGACGAAGATCTCAGCCTTGTCGCCCGGGCCTGCTGCCAGGAGGAGGGCGAGGGCCAGGATCGTGGCGGCGAGGAACCAGAATGCCCGGCCCGGTCGATACCCGTGGGCCACGGTGTGCTTGAGGAGCAACCGGCCACCAACGAGTGCGTAGTCGCGTGCACCGTCGAGGGCCTCGGTGCGCAACCGGATGTCCTCCCGCTCGATCAGCACCTTTCGCGCGTTCGACAGCTCGCCACGTTGGCGGTAGGCGGCGGCCAGACGACTGTAAGAGTCAGAGGCGAAGGGGGCCGGTCGTCGCTCATCGGTGGGGCGGCGAGCGAGGAGCTCCAGTCGTTCATCAACCGTCCAGTTCTCGAGTGCGATCGTGTCGTGCGCCATGCCGGCGAAGTCGACGAAGCTCGCTGATCGCCAGGCCGCCGGGCTGTCACGCAGCTCCGCAACCCTCGCCCCTTCGAGGGTGACCCCGCCGTCGATGGCAACCTCGTCGACCCGCAGTTGGGTGTCGATCCGGGCGTGAACCAGCGCAAGCGCTACCTCCCCCGGTCGGGCGATCGACGTGCCGTTGCCGATGAGCACGTGGCGGGCCTGGAGCGCCGGGCAACGCACGCCGCCCTCGAATCGGGTGCCGGTGGCCACGAAGTTGCCGCCGATGCGGGTGTTCTCGGCGTTGAGAGCCGGGGCCTGACCAACATCGGGCGAGGTGAGCCGGGCCCGGTCGAGTCTCAATGCGCCGCCGATCGCTGCGTCCGACAGGTTCACCCCTCCGACGATGATCGCTTCTGAGAGGTCGACGTCGTTTCTCGCCGTCGCACGCTCGACGTTCAGCGCTTCTTCCTTGGCGACGAGGCGGCTCCCTCGGGCGTCGATGTCGCGGACGTCGGCCGCGACGAAGAGCATCAGACCCTCGGCTCGGAAGCGATCGCCGAGCCGGACCCGACCGGTGATCTCGGCCGAGTCGGCCGACAACGCGTTGTCGGAGTAACCCCGAATGGTGCACGATCGCAGGTCGAGGTCGCCGGCGATGGCGACGTGACCGAGCCGGACCTCACCCCGCACCGCGCCGGCGATACGGAGGTTCCCGTCGATCCGAGCGAGCTTCGCTCGCAGGGCATAGGTGTCGGCACCGCGGTTGAGCACGACGCGGTTCAACCAGACGTCGCCCTTCACCGTCGCTCCCAGCAGGTCGACCCGCCCCACGGTCTCGCTGCTGGCGAGATCGAGCGGGCCATCGGACTGCAGCCACGCTGCGTCGATGGCAAGGAGCGAGTCGTGGATCTCGGTGCCGTCGATCTGGAACCCGTGCTCGAGGCGAGCGGTTCGTAGGCGGAGCGTCCCGGTGATGTCGCAGTCGCGGACGACGAGATGACCGATCGTCGATCGAGACAACCCGATGCCCGGAGCCGTGCAGCGGCGGAAGTTCAGCGTGCCGGCGGTCGAGCCGGCGAGATCGGGGGCGTCGATGAAGTCGACGTCTTCGAACCCGACGAGCCGGGGCAGGGTCCGGTTGCGAAGGTCGAGACGGCCAGCGATACGGCCGCTGGTAACGAGGCACCGGTCGACCACCTCCTGGTCCGACAGCCACCGGCTGACCACCGCCCCGTCGGTCGGCTCGTCCCGGTGGCTCGACAGTTCGAAGACATGGTTGGCGCCGACGTTTTTCTCGCTCGGTGGACCGGCATCGTTCGCTCCCTGTGGCGGTGCCGTCGGGTCGGGTCCGTGCGCGCCGCCGAGATCCACGCCGCAGAATCTAGTTGCCCGGCTCGGTGCAGCAAGGGGCGATCGTCCGTCAGGGTCGCTGT
>JAOTYQ010000727.1 GCA_029861725.1 Acidimicrobiia bacterium
GGCGACCTCCGCAGCGCAGACGAGCAAGCGACCATCGCCCTCCGCTACGCCTCTCGGGCCAAGTACTCCGCAGCGCCCCCGCTCATCTACCCGGTGCTGGTCGCCGTTCGGCTCGCGATGGGAGATCGAGAGTCGACGAGCCGCACCCTGAGCGAGTGGGAGGCAACCGGCCAACGGGGGATTCGCGCCCATCGTCTCCTAGCCGACCAGGAGCTGACCCCGCCGGCCGACGGCGAGGCCCGCTGCTCGCCAACGCTCAACTTGGCAACCCTCGCCTCTCTCGGCGCCATCGTCGAGCTCAGTGGCCACCGAGGCGAGTCGGCCCAGCTCGATCTGCTACGGCGGCATCTCGATGCGCTCGAAGACGTCGTGTTCACCACCACAGGCCAGCTGGTGGAACGGCTCAGGGCGATCCTGTGCTTGCTGTCCGGCGATCGAGCAGCCGCCGGCGCGCATCTGCGATCGGCGCTCCAGGTCGCCGACCGACTCGGGAATCTCACTGAGCTCGCCCGATGTCATCTGCTCTTGGGGACCGTCGCCGACGAGGTTGCCGAGGCCGACCAACACGCGGCGATCGGTCGCGACCTGGCGCAACGAATCGGACTGTGGCCCGGGCTCTACGCCAAGGCCGGCCCCGGCCCTGGCGCTCCGCCCATGGGGCGCCAGCGAGACCAGCTGACGATCGCGTTCTCCGACCTCGTCGGATCGACGGCGCTGTCGGTCGAGCAGGGTGACCACGCGTACATGTGGGCCATCGATCGCTCTCAGGAACTGTTGCTCGGCCGATGTGCGGAACACGGAGGGGTGGGCTTCGGCATCAAAGGCGATGCGTTCGTCGCCTACTTCCGAACAGCCGAGGCCGCCGCCGACTTCGCCCTCGCCGCCCAGTCCGACGTCATGGGCTTGGAGCCCAGCGACCGGCCAACCATCGAGCTCAAGATCGGATTGGCGACAGGCCAGCCGATCCTGCGCGATGGCATGGTCTATGGAGCGACGGTCAACCTGGCAGCTCGTCTCAGCGATCACGCACTGGCAGGAGCGGTCGTCGCCGACAGCGCAACCCGCTTGGCCCTCCGCCCGACGCATCGAAGTGAGTCACTCGCGGCGCTCGAACTGAAGGGCTTTCCTGATCTCGTCCCGGCGCACAGAGTCGTCGCCCGGCGGGCAGCTCCGAAGCCCGGCGGTGGTGGCTGATCCGAACCGCTGTTCATCCAAGTCCCAGGATGGGGGAGGAACTAGGCTCGGCCTGTCTGCGGATGGAGGAATGCGCATGCCGCCTATGCCACATGTCGTGACCCAGGGCCATATCAACACGGCGCTGGAGAACGCATTCAACGAGGGTTACCCGGACCTCGGAGGGGTCGCTCGCTCGCCGGCCCAGACGAAGCTCGACACCCTTCATGATCTCCGCGACGGCAAACCAATCGGCGCTTGTGGTGACATCCTCGCCGCGATCGTCGAAGCCCACATCGACCTCCACTGGTTCGGCACGGATGCGCCTTCCACGGTCGATCCGACCGGATGGTGGATCAACTGGGCTGGTCCAGCCCAAGACATCGCTCGGCAGGGGATGATCTGTGCCCTCGAGGTGGCGCTGGGTCTCGATCCCGCCGGAGACGTCGTCTCCGGAGAGGACGCGTCGAAGGACTGGCTGATCGACATGAGCTGGATCTGCCCCGTGCCCCGCTTCGAGTTCTGGGTGTCGTGGCGGGATCATTCCTCGATCCTCGGCAGCAACCCGCGCGCCGGCGCCGTCCACCTCACCATGGCAACACCCGGCTATGGCATGTTCACCCCACCCGATCCGAACCCGGGTGGTGTCATCAGCGACTACGAGCCCCTGAAGACCACGCTCAGCCCTGCCCGGACCGGTCCGTATCCGGACCATGGGCACATCGTGGTCGGTGCCAACCAGACCGACGTCGACGTGTTCGAGCTTCCCCTGCCGGGATGGTCTGGCCTCTTCGGTGAGGACGACAACGACTGGAAGATCATCGTCGGTGCCGGAGCTCGGGCCAGCGGCCCGATCGTCATCTACGAGCCAGACGTCACCGACGGGATCGCACCCGACGGTCAGCCTGATCCGGGAGTGCTGCAATGACCGTCAATGTGGGAACCATGACCGTCGACCGGGCAGCCGAGCTGCTCGAAGAACACGGCGATCCGGCCCTCTCCGACAATCCCGGTCTCCAGCTCGTAGCCCTCGATGTCGTGACCGGTCTGGCAGGCGTCTTCGAAGGGAACGATGAGGGGGGTCCTCCATTCGCAGTGCTGCAGGGGTACGAGCCGATGACCGAACCAGGGCGCCTGTTCGAGGAGGACTTCGCCCTGGGCGTGCCGTGGACGTGGTCCTGTGTCCACACGGGTCCGATCGGGCAGCGCGAGTCGGGCGGCGAGCCGATCGCCCTGATCCCATCCACTGGTGTCGAACTGGTCATGGAGGGTGTCACGCTTCTCCGGCGGAGCGGCGACACGATCGAGCTCCGCCGCTACATCGACTGGAACCTCATTCTCGCCAGTCTCGGGGTCACCAACGCGATCCGGCCTGGCGAACCGCCCGCCCGGAGTTCGTCGACCACCAGCTGACGAGCAGCAGCGGGGGAGGGAGGCCGCCGCTAGTCAACGCCGAGGGCAGGTCGCCCCCGGAGATACCAGGCGGCGGTCACTGCCGTGGCCACGCCGAGCGCGATGATCAGTCGTGTGCTCTCGCCAGCAACGGCGGCCGCGATCCCGAGAACGCCCGCCCCGAGCCCGGGGACGACGAGGATTCGATGGGTTCGGACCATGTAGGTGAAGGCCGGGCCCTCCATGCGCTGGTCGGAGAACGGGTGCCCGTCCTCGACTTGGTCGCCGAGTTCGAGCACGTCGTCGTGTTGGCACTCGTCGCGCAACTTGTCGTAGGCCGCGTTCCACCGCTCGTTCGAGCGCTTCTCCTGCCGATCGGCGAGCTTGGTGAGCCACGCGGGCCTGGGACCGTCGGTCCAGAAGCCAGACGGCATCGACAG
>JAOTYQ010000726.1 GCA_029861725.1 Acidimicrobiia bacterium
GCGACCACGGCAGGTCGAGGAAGTCGGGGTGCCCGGCTCGGGACGTGATGTTCGGGGTGCCCACGACTACATTCCTACTACTGGAAAGGAGTTCGCCGGTGCGTTGAGCCCATGGGCTCACCTGGCGACCGTCGGTGCCGTGAACCAGTTCGCCCCGGGCGGGCCCGACAACTCGCCCGACACCGCCTTCCTGGCCATCCGGCCAGCCCGGGCCCGACTGGCCGAGAGGTCACAATCCGAACGATGATCTGGCAGCCAGGCAATATCGATCGCGAGCGATGGTCTCGATCGGCGTTCTAGCTCGGACATCAAGCGAGGGAGGGGTCCAATGACGAGAGCGCTCACATGAGGACGGTGTGGACCGGTGTCCTCGGCGGTTTCGGTGGAGTGTTCGTTGTGATGTTGCTGATCGGACTCGCTTTCGGGTTGGACTTCTACATCGCGCTGATCGTCGCCGGCTTCCTCGGTATTGTCGTCGGTGCGAGCCTGGGACTGCTGATAGGCGGCAGCACGGCCGCCGAGCACCAAGAGTGAATCGCCGACGGCCGAAGTCGACTTGCGGCCGTCGCCAGCGGTTTCGAGTCGGTCTGGGAAGGCGGGCTCGGGACGGGCCCGGTGCGGGCGACACGATCTGGAGGAACCGGTGGGGGTAGCGATCAACGAGGTTGCTGTCAGGCACTTCCGCCGACAGGGCTGGGTGCGGGTTCCCGCACTGCACAGCCGGTCTCAGATCGACACCTTGCTGGCCACGATGGCGAAGGGGTTCGCAGACCCGCCTGACGTGAACGAGACCTACGGTGCAGCGAGTCCGAAGACCCCGGGCGACGTCGTTTCCAACGACGCCCGGGATGGGGTTCTATTGACCGTACGCGAGCTCCAGCTCTACCACGCAGACGTGCGGCCCGTCTGCCTTGACCCACGGGTTGGTGCAATCATTCGGGCCCTGTTGGGCGCCGACCAGGTGCGCCTCTTCTCCGAGGCCTACCTGGACAAGCCACCCGGCGGCCCTCCGACGCCCTGGCACCAGGACTGGCCGCTCCAGCCCTTTGATCGCAGGGACACCGTCAATTGCTGGGTTGCACTCGACCACGTTGCCATGGATCAAGGGCCCCTACAGGTCGTTTCGGGTTCACACCGGCTCGGCCCGCTCTACAAGCCGACCGACTTCTCCCAGCAGCCGCCGTTGGACACGATGCTGTCGACCGAAGACAGGGAGCTGCTCTGGTCGCTGGCCGGACCCGAAGACCAAGACATCGACGGCATGCCGGTCCACCTGGCGCCGTTCGAGGCCGGCGACGCCGTGATCTTCTATGGCTCGGCGGTGCATGGCGCCCCCGGCAACGAAACCGATCGCCCCCGCTGCGCCTACAGCCGAGCCATCATCTCTTCGGAGGTCCGCTATACCGGCATGCCCTATCTCAGGACTGACTCCGTTGGCCTGAGACCAGGCCAGCCCTTCGACTTGCCCCGTTATCCAGTCTTCGCCACCGAAGAAGCGGCGGGCGCCAGAGCCTCATCCGGCGAGTCTCGAACCTAGTCAACGTCATCGAGCCGCCAGGAGCACTGGGCTTCGCTGCTGCGCAACAACCGATTCAGTTGACATTCGATATGTATCGAACGACCATCGATAGGTGCCCATCGAACATCGAGCGGTCGTGCCACTCAGGGTCTTCCTGATCGTGCTCTTCGGGATCCTGGTCTTGCTCCAGACCTTCTCCCTCCCAGGCCAGTTCGCCCACATGGCTGAAGAGTCCCCCGATCTCGCTCACCTGAGATGGCCGCTCACGGCCGTAGCGGTCTTCTGGGTGCTGTGTATCCAGGTGGTGATCGTGTCGACCTGGAAACTGCTCGGCATGGTCCGGGACGACCGGATCTTCAGCGACGCGTCCTTGCCATGGGTCGACGTGATCGTGGGAGCGATTGTCGCTGCGTGGGTCGCGCTCCTTGGTGTCTTCGTCGCCCTCGCGCCAGGTTGGGGAGACCCAGCGCTGCCGCTCGTGCTCATCCTGCTCTTGACCGGTGTCGCCGTACTGGGCTTGTTGATGGTCGTGCTGCGCGCCCTCCTCCGACAGGCCACAACGCTCCGCACCGACATGGAAACGGTGATCTGATGCCAATCGTCGTACGCCTCGACGTCGAGCTGGCAAAGCGGAAGATGAGCGTCGGTGAGTTCTCCGAGCGTGTCGGGCTCACCCCTGCCAACGTCGCGGTACTGAAGAACGGTCGCGCCAAAGCCATTCGCTTCAGCACACTCGAGGCGATCTGTCGTGTCCTCGACTGCCAGCCCGGCGAACTCCTCGAGTGGGTCGACGAACAAGCCACCCAATGATCCACTCAGCGCAGAGCGACGACAGCAGGGCCTGTTCGATGCGATTGGCGTTCCGGGGACACGCCACTAGGCGCCGGGGTCGGTCACCTGGCCGGCGAACAGCATCGCGCCCGTCTCGACGTGACGGACCAGGTAGAAGAACGGCTGGTCGGCGGCCACGACCAACTCCGGCTCGGGCGGCCCGGACTCCTCGAAGCCTAGGGCTGTGGCCGCCGCCGCTTCGGTACCGACCTCATCGACGGTGATGTCGGCTCCATGAATCGCTCCGTCGAGAAACACGCCGGGGCCGATGCCAGGGTAGGCGCCGGGAGCGATGCCCAGGTCGGTCAGCCAGCCGAGGAAGTCGATGGTGGTGGTGGTCTCCCACTCCGGCATGCGGAGTTCGTACGGGCCGGCGGTGAACGTGGCGTCGATCTCGGCCAGCAGGTCGACCGACAGCCGCTTTCGTATCTCCTCGAACCGACCCTCGTCCGGCACCACCAGCAACATGGTGTAGTCGTCGCCGAGATAGGGGATCTCGGCTCCGACGAAGCCGTCCCCGACCCCACGGGGGCCAGGTTGTTCGAGATCGACCAGAAACGAGGTATCCACCTTGGTGCCATCGAGGCGGGTGAACGGGCCGATGTCGGGGCCGTACTTGCCGAAGATGGACCGCCACTGGGCCCTGAAGTACACC